>NZ_JBGTYY010000033.1:0-21677 GCF_041807705.1 Mannheimia kashgarensis | reverse complement strand
ACCACCAAAGTGTTTTGATAATACAGTTGTGATTGCTGCTGTTAAAGTTGTTTTACCATGGTCAACGTGGCCGATTGTACCCACGTTAACGTGCGGTTTTGTACGTTCAAATTTTTCTTTAGACATTTTCTAAAAGCCTCTTAAACAAAAACGGTTACAATGGAACAAAAGAACCCATTAACCATAATGTAGAAATTAATACTAATTGAAACTTATAGGAAAGAGTGAAGTTAGAAGAAGTGGTGCTGATAGGCGGATTTGAACCGCCGACCTCACCCTTACCAAGGGTGCGCTCTACCAACTGAGCTATATCAGCGTTTGGAGCGGGCAGCGGGAATCGAACCCGCATCATTAGCTTGGAAGGCTAAGGTAATAGCCATTATACGATGCCCGCTGTTCTAAATTCGTCTGTCCTGCACGATTCAAAAATCAGAAATGGTGGAGGGAGAAGGATTCGAACCTTCGAAGGCTGAGCCAACAGATTTACAGTCTGCCCCCTTTGGCCGCTCGGGAACCCCTCCACGATATTTGAATACTCATTTACATTTAAGCAATAATGGTGCCGACTACCGGAATCGAACTGGTGACCTACTGATTACAAGTCAGTTGCTCTACCTACTGAGCTAAGTCGGCATTGCTGTGTCGTAAGCAAGTGATGTGCATTATAGGGAAATTTTGACGCTGTGCAAGTGTTTTTTAAAAAAATATTAAAAAAATCACTCTTTCGACTTTTAAATATACAAAATGACTATTTTTTGTAAAAGATATATGGTTCTACGCCAATAAATAGGGCAAAAATAGTTCATCTATTGTATAGTTACCACCTTATTTCAGGTATAAAATACATTTATCCTCACCAAAAAAATTGAGATTTTGGCTATGAGCCTTGAAAAAAACACAAAAATTACTCCTTTTCTCACTTTTGATCGTCAACAATGGGCAGATTTACGCAAATCTGTGCCATTAAAGCTAACCGAGCAAGATTTAAAACCCCTATTAGGCTTTAATGAAGATCTTTCTTTAGAAGAAGTGCGTACAATTTACCTCCCACTTGCTCGTTTAATTCAATACTATATAGAAGAGAATTTAAAACGTCAGACCGTTTTACACCGTTTTCTTGGCATTGAAACACCGAAAGTGCCTTATATTATTAGCATTGCTGGCAGTGTTTCGGTGGGTAAAAGCACTTCTGCTCGTATTTTGCAAGCTCTACTCTCACATTACCCGAAAGAGAGAAAAGTTGATTTAATTACCACCGATGGTTTTTTATATCCACTTGCAATATTAACTGAAAAGAACTTGCTGAAGAAAAAAGGCTTTCCTGAATCTTATGATATTCATAGCCTTATTCGGTTTGTGTCTGATATTAAATCAGGTGAGCGGAATGTGAAAGCACCTATCTATTCCCATTTAACTTATGACATTATTCCCGATCAATTTAATGTGGTGGATCAACCTGATATTGTCATTTTAGAAGGCTTGAACGTGTTACAAAGTGGAATGAACTACCCTTCTAGCCCACATAATGTGTTCGTATCAGATTTTGTCGATTTTTCAATTTATGTTGACGCTGAAGAAGAACTTTTAAAGAAATGGTACATCAACCGTTTCTTAAAATTCCGCCGTAGTGCTTTTGCTGATCCAAACTCTTATTTCCATCACTATTCAAGATTATCGGAGCAAGAAGCGATTGAAACAGCCTCAACCATCTGGGAAGAGATTAATGGGTTAAATTTACGCCAAAATATTTTACCAAGCCGTGAGCGAGCCAATCTCATTTTGATAAAAGGGCAAGAACACGCCATTGAAACCGTAAAATTACGCAAATAATTTCACTTTTTTGACCGCTTGTAACGCCCAAAATCCGTTGAACACAACCCAACGGATTTTTTATTTAAATCAATGCTTATTCGGCTATTTTTTGGTAAGCTAGCAACTTTAAGAGTGATTGATATTAGGCATACACCATGAACAAAAAATTTCTACTTCCTTTAATTCTGTTTTTAGCGTTATCTGTGGCATTTTTGGTTCAACTTGCACGCAACTCGCAAGGCGATGATCCGAAAAAATTGGAATCTGCCCTCATCGGCAAAACTATCCCTAATTTCAGCTTAGAATCTCTGCTTGATGAGAAAGAACAAGTTAATCAAGATGTGGTAAAAACGGGCAAACCTCGTTTATTAAATGTGTGGGCAACTTGGTGTCCAACTTGTTATGCTGAACACGAATATCTGACCATTTTAGCGAAGCAAGGCGTGGAGATTGTGGGCATTGATTATAAGGACGAACGCCCGAAAGCCTTAAAATTCTTGGCTAACTATGGCAATCCATATAAAGCCATTATCTTTGACCCTAAAGGCTCGCTTGGTCTAGATTTAGGTGTTTATGGAGCTCCTGAAACCTTTATTATTGATGGTAATGGAGTCATCAAATACCGCCACGCAGGTGATGTAGACGACCAAGTATGGAATAACGTTCTGAAACCGATTTATGACAAATTAAAAGAGTGATGAAAACAATGAAAAAGTTTAGCTTATTCTTTATTTTTGCAAGTTCTGTGGCAATGTCTGCCCCTGTTGAGCTTCACGAATTTGATAGCCCAAAACAAGAGGCTGATTATCGAGCCTTAATCCAAGAACTACGTTGCCCGCAATGTCAAAATAACAATATTGCAGACTCCAACGCCACCATTGCAACTGATATGCGGGCAAAAACTTTTGAATTACTGAAAGAAGGAAAAAGCAAAGATGAAGTGGTTGATTATATGATTGAACGCTATGGTAATTTCGTTACCTACGATCCGCCACTTACGCCTGCGACTATTATGCTTTGGGTTCTGCCGTTAATTTTAATTGCATTGGGGCTTGGCATTGTGTTACGTCGCAAAAAAGCGAAACCGCAAGCGGTCAATTCTTCACAAAATTTTGCAAAACCAGCTCAACAATTAAATCAAGATGAGCAAGAGCGTCTTAACCAAATTTTAAATAAGGACAGCAAATGAGTTTCTGGATAGCCATTATTTTTATTACGTTAATTGTTTGTGCCATTGCGTTTTATCCTTTATTGAAACGAAATAAACAAATTGATGCCAGTAAACGAGATAGCTTAAATAAAGCTTTCTATTTTGATCGTTTAAAAGAAGTTGAAAGCGAAGCCAATAAAGGGATCATTGACGATCCTGAACAAACAAAGTTAGAGCTGCAACAAAATTTATTAGACGACATTCCTGAAAATGCCGAGAACGTGCAAGGCGAAAAATTAAAGCTCGGCAAGGCGTGGTTTGTTTCACTGATTTTATTTGTAGGCGGTATTAGTTTTGCGGTTTACAGCAATGTAGGCTCTTGGTTCTCTACTTCAATGTTAGACACTACTCATCAGAAGTTAGACGGTTTTTATGAGCGTTTAAAAACGCAAACAACAAATCCACTTTCAACCGAAGAGATGAACCAATTTGCAATGGCATTACGCGTGGATTTACAAAAAAATCCAAACGATGACCAAAAATGGTATATGCTCGGACAAATCGGTATGGCGTTAGATGATGGTCAATTAGCTCACGATGCCTTTAGCAAAGCTGCGGAATTAAAACCTGATAACATCGAATATAAACTCAGCCACGCTCAACTCCTACTTTTCTCTAATGCGGAAGAAGATAAAAATCAGGGAGAGGCTCTATTAAAAGAGATTATCCGCAAAGACCATACAAACTTTAATGCCCTGAGTTTGCTTGCCTTCCACTCGTTTGAAAAAGAAGATTTCAAAATGGCAGCGATGACGTGGGGAATGATGTTAAAACTGTTGCCAGATGACGACCCTCGTAAAGTAACGATTGAACGTAGCTTCAATATGGCATTATCGAATTTAAGTGAAAAAGATAAACAAGAACTACAATTGCAAAAAAGTGAGAAAAAATGACCGCTTGTAAATCGCCCAGTAAAGAAAAATTGAAAATCGGCTTGGTATCTGTATCCGACCGAGCCTCGCAAGGGGTTTATCAAGATCAAGGTATCCCTGAATTGGAAGCTTGGTTAAACGCTGCATTGTGCGATGATTTTGAGCTAGAAAGCCGCCTAATTGCAGATGAGCAACCGCTCATTGAGCAAACCTTGATTGATTTGGTGGATAATCACGCTTGCCATTTGGTTTTAACCACAGGCGGCACAGGTCCAGCAAAACGTGATGTTACCCCTGATGCTACGCTTGCGGTTGCTCACCGAGAAATGCCAGGCTTTGGCGAACAGATGCGACAAGTGAGCCTTCACTTCGTGCCAACTGCCATTCTCTCTCGCCAAGTTGGGGTTATCCGCAATGAGAGCTTAATTCTCAACTTACCCGGACAACCAAAAGCGATTAAAGAAACCCTTGAAGGGGTAAAAGATGAAAATGGCAAAGTGTTAGTAAAAGGCATTTTTAGTGCCGTGCCTTATTGCTTACAACTTTTAAGTGAAATTTATGTCGAGACCAATCCACAAGTGTGCGAAAGTTTCCGCCCGAAATCAGCTCGCAGAGAAAAATAGGAATAGCAATGAAAAAAATTGAAGCGATCATCAAACCATTCAAACTAGATGACGTGCGTGAAGCCCTAACAGACGTGGGCATTAGCGGTATGAGCATTACTGAAATCAAAGGGTTTGGCAGACAAAAAGGGCATACTGAGCTTTATCGAGGTGCGGAATATGCCATTGATTTTCTACCAAAAGTGAAAGTGGAAATTGTGATCCCTGACGAGCTGGAAGAACGGTGCATTGAGGCGATTATGGAAACCGCCCAAACTGGCAAAATTGGCGATGGCAAAATTTTTGTCTATGATGTCGGCAGAGTTATCCGTATTCGTACAGGCGAAGAAAACGAAGAAGCGATCTAATTTGCAAAAAATCTTGTAAAATGAACCGCTTGTCTGGGCGTATAATATACATCTGAATAATCAAATGGGCGTACAATGTACGCCCCTAAATTTGGAAAATGAAATGAAAACAGGATTAACATTCCTTTGGATTAGTGTCGTTACCATTATTATTGACCTCTGGTCAAAATATATCGTGGTACAAAATTTTGACTTTGGCGAAAGTATTAATATTCTGCCGATTTTTAACTTAACTTACGCACGCAATTACGGTGCAGCGTTTAGTTTTCTTGCCGATCATTCTGGTTGGCAAAAATATTTCTTCTTAGGGCTAGCAGTAGTAATTTCCCTCGCCTTAATTGTGGCATTATGGAAAAATCAAGCGGTCAAAAAATTAGAAAATTCTGCATACGCTCTCATTATTGGCGGAGCGATTGGTAATGCGATTGACCGTGCATATCACGGCTATGTTGTCGATTTTCTCCATTTTTATTGGGATATTTACCATTATCCTGTCTTTAACGTGGCGGATATTGCCATCTGTGTGGGTGCAGGCTTACTGATTTTAGAAGCCTTTATAACGAAAAAAGAAAAACCAAGTAAGAGTGATTAAATGAAAGTTTTATTAGCAAACCCTCGTGGGTTCTGTGCTGGCGTAGATAGAGCCATTTCGATTGTGGAACTCGCATTAGAAATTCACGGTGCACCGATTTATGTTCGCCACGAAGTCGTTCACAACAAATTTGTAGTTGATGGTTTAAAAGCGAAAGGAGCAATCTTCGTGGAAGAATTAGACGAAGTGCCTGATGATGCGATTGTGATTTTCTCCGCTCACGGCGTGTCGCAAGCAGTTCGCCAAGAAGCGAAAAGTCGTGGTTTAAAAGTGTTTGATGCTACTTGTCCGCTCGTAACCAAAGTGCATATGCAGGTTGCTCGTGCCAGCAAAAAAGGCACAAAAGCCATTTTAATCGGACACGAAGGACACCCTGAAGTCATCGGCACAATGGGGCAATATAGCAACGAAGAAGGCGGTATTTATTTGGTGGAATCGGTAGAAGATATTACCAATCTGCCTGTATCTAACAGTGATGAACTCACTTTTATGACGCAAACCACGCTATCCATTGATGATACTATCGGCGTGATTGATGCGTTGAAAGAGAAATACCCTGCAATTCAAGGGCCTCGTAAAAACGATATTTGCTACGCTACTACCAACCGCCAACACGCTGTGCGTGAATTAGCGGAACAATCGCAGTTAGTGCTTGTGGTCGGCTCTAAAAACTCCTCTAACTCAAACCGTTTAGCTGAACTGGCTTCTCGAATGGGGGTGATGTCAAAACTGATTGATGGCCCGCAAGATATTGATCCAGCTTGGCTAGAAGGCGTTCAAACCATCGGTATTACCGCAGGTGCGTCTGCCCCTGAAGTATTAGTACAATCGGTTATTTCACACTTAAAAACATTGGGTGTTACGGAAGTGGAAACCCTTGAAGGCAATGAAGAAGATGTGGTGTTTGAAGTACCAAAAGAACTCCGCATTAAAGAGGTAAAATAATGGCAGAAATTAACCGCTTTAAACTTGAATGGGAATGCCGTCGAGGTATGCGTGAGTTAGACAAAATGATTATGCCATTTTACAAAAATCATTTTGATGAACTTACCGAAAACCAACAACAAGCCTTTGTAGAAATGCTAGGCTACACCGACCCTGAACTCTTCCGCTGGGTAATGTTACAAGTGCCAGCCCCAACGCCCGAGATCGCAGCGTTAATTGAGTTAATGCGAGATAAGATTGAGCGTTAATTCCCTACCGCTTGTAAAATACAAGCGGTTCTTTTTTATAAACATTATGTAAACCCAATTTGCAAAAAATTCGCTAAATTTCACCGCTTGTTGGCATTAAACCTTGATTTATTCGCTATTTTTGTTTAATGTATGCCGATTTTCTTTTCCCTAATTTCACACAATGAGGCATATTATGGCAGATAGTTTTAGCGTTACACGCCGTTTTTTCGATGATAAAAATTACCCTCGTGGCTTTTCTCGCCACGGTGATTACACCATTCGTGAATCACAAACTTTAGAGCAGTTCGGTCAAGCGTGCTTGGCTTTAGAAACGGGCGAACGTAAACCTAAAACCGCAGAAGAAAAACGCTTGGTTGCTGTAATGAAAGGCGAAGAAACCGCACAAAGCGATATCGAAAAAGCGTGGTTAAAATACCGTACGCTTACCAGCAAAACTAAACGCATTTATACCCTTTCAGGTAATGCGGGCAGCGATTCCGGCGATGATTTCAGTGCGGCTGAATAAGTTTAAATTTATGCGATAAAACCACGAAGCGATTCGTGGTTTGTTTTTTCATTTTCTGTTTGTGGTAAAAAATGACACTCCCGATTGAACAATATTCCGATCTTCTTGCAAAAAAAACCGAAAATTTGACCGCTTTACTCAAGCCTTTTAATACTCCTGAGCTAGAAGTGTTTGCCTCTAAGCCAAGCCATTTCCGTATGCGTGCGGAATTTCGGGTTTGGCACGAAGACGGCTCGCTTTACCACATTATGTTCAACCCAGAAACCAAAGAACGTTATCGTGTCGATAGTTTCCCGATTGCAAGTGAACTGATTAACCGAATGATGCAAGCGTTGCTGGTAGACATTCAAGGCAATGGAATCCTAACTCGTAAGCTGTTCCAAGTGGATTATTTAAGTACGTTAAGCGGTGAAATTGCGGTATCAATGCTTTATCACAAAACACTTGATGATAAATGGATTGAACAAGCTCAAGCTCTAAAAAATCGTTTAACACAACAAGGCTTTAATGTGCAGATTATCGGGCGAGCGAATAAGCAAAAAATCGCCTTAGACTGTGATTATGTGGAAGAAGTATTGCCGATTGATGGTAAAAAATATGTTTATCGCCAAGTGGAAAACAGCTTTACTCAGCCAAATGCGGAAATGAACATTAAAATGTTGGAATGGGCGAGAAACTGCACTAAAAATAGCAAAGGCGATTTACTTGAGCTTTACTGCGGCAACGGTAATTTCTCTATTGCCTTAGCAGAGAATTTCCGCAAGGTGCTGGCAACAGAAATTTCAAAATCTTCCGTACAATCAGCACAATATAATATTGAGAAAAACGGAGTGGATAATTTACAGATTATCCGAATGTCCGCCGAAGAATTTACCCAAGCGATGAATGGCGTGCGTGAATTTTATCGCTTAAAAGGGATTGACTTAAAAGCCTATGATTGCAACACTATTTTTGTCGATCCACCACGAGCAGGGTTAGATCAAGCCACGCTAGATATGGTGCAGGCTTATGAGCGAATTCTCTATATTTCTTGTAATCCGGAAACACTTGCCGAGAACTTACAGCAATTAAGCCAAACCCATCGAATTGAAAGAGCGGCTCTTTTTGACCAATTTCCTTACACCCACCATATTGAAAGCGGCGTTTGGTTAATTAGAAAATAAATTGTGCTGAAAAAAAGAACGAATAGGCGGATTTTAAGATTTATTACTTGACGATAATTGGATAAATCTCTATTATTGCAACGTTTTCAACGGAGGAATGGCAGAGCGGTTGAATGCACCGGTCTTGAAAACCGGCGAGGGTTAACGCCCTCCGTGAGTTCGAATCTCACTTCCTCCGCCATCAAATTTAAGTCTGTTGATGTTTATCAGCAGATTTTCTCATTTAAGAAAACATAATCTAAATCAAATTCAACCTGGAGGAATGGCAGAGCGGTTGAATGCACCGGTCTTGAAAACCGGCGAGGGTTAACGCCCTCCGTGAGTTCGAATCTCACTTCCTCCGCCATATTTAACCTGCTGAGCAATCAGTAGGTTTTTTTATTTCTATTTGCCGCTTGCTATCGCAGAAATAGTTTGAAATCCCCTCCTGCTTCCTTTAGTATAATTGCGATTTATTCTCAAAAACTAAATTTTACGATGAAATTACTTTATATTATCTGCGGCTTTATTTGCATTGGTTTAGGCATTATCGGAGCGGTGTTGCCCGGCTTGCCGACTACGCCATTTTTACTGCTAGCCTTATTCTGTTTTACCAAAGGCTCAGAAAAAATGCGTTTGTGGTTTATTCAAACCAAGCTGTATAAAAAATATTTGCAGGAATATGATGAGAAACGGGCAATGACGATGAAGCAAAAAATCACGATTTTAGCTATTGCCTTTCCGTTTACGCTGCTTGCCCTTTTAACTCTACCACATATTGGCGGGAAAATTGCTGTAGCCGTTTTAGTCGTTATTCAATATTGGTATTTCTTCTTTAAAATCAAAACCCTTGAGCCAAAACAGGCTTAATCTTCATTTTTCCGCCTTGCTCTTGGGTGGGTGGAATCATAAATTTTTGCAAGATGTTGGAAATCTAAGTGCGTATAAATTTGAGTGGTGGACAGGCTACTATGCCCTAACAATTCCTGAACCGCCCGTAAATCGCCACTTGCTTCCAGCATATGAGTTGCAAAAGAGTGGCGTAATTTATGTGGGTGCAGATGGTTTTCCAGCCCTTGTCGCTCACCCCATTTCTTCATTGCCAACTGAATGGAACGATGAGATAACCGCCCGCCCCGCTTATTCAGAAACACCGCATTATCCTGCGGATTAAATTGCAAACGCATTTCCAACCAGCGATTTAATGCTTTCAACGCTTGCGAGCCAATCGGCACAATCCGCTCTTTACTGCCCTTACCTTGCACTCGCACTTCTTGAGCTGACAAATCCATATCGCCCAAATTCAGTCCATGCAGTTCCGATAAACGCAAGCCAGAGCTATACATCAGCTCCATCATTGCAATATCTCGAATATCGCTTGGATCATCGCTTTCAATCGCCAGCAACTGCCCTACCTGCTCCGCATCAATATTCTTCGGTAAATGTTTACCCACTTTTGGTGATTTTACCCCTAAAGTCGGGTTTGCGGTCATTCTCCCCACTTTAATCAAATAGACAAACCATTGACGCAATGCCACCAGCCGCAAGCCGATACTTTTCGCACTCAGCCCTTGCTTATGGCTTTGGCTTAACATCCAACGCACAGAGCTACTTTCTACCTCCTCCCAATGCTCAATGCCTGCTTGCGAAAAAAGCTCGCTCACCGCCATTAATTGACGTTGATAATTGCTCAAGGTGTGTGGGCTAACTTGCTTTTCAATGCGTAAGAAATCCCAATAGGGCTGGGTTTGTTGGAAAAGGGGGTTAGAGATGATCATAAACGTAGTAACAAGCGGTTAATTTTTAGGAAAATTTTGTAAGGGCAAAAAATTTGTCCTTCAAATTTAAGCTAACCCAAGCTGCCCAATACGCACGCCAACATTACCAAGTGCGACAGGGCTTAAATATTCGCCGAGAAATTCAAACAACTCATTCACATCAGTAAAACTGCGGTGGGTTTTCACTTCTTGCTCAACTTTACGCGTAAATTCATAATGCACATTTTCGCCGTTAATAAAGGCTTCAAGCGTTAAATATACGGTTTCAAAATAGTGGCTTGGCGAGCCTTCAAAGCCCGGATCGCTCACTCGAACATTCCAATGATTGCTAAATAAAACTTCGGTTTTTACTGACATTGTGTTTTCCTCTTTTATAAACGCCACTATTTTAATCAAGATAGTCTAAATTTTCTAGCTTCCCAACTATTAAGGCAAATATTTATTCGATACTTCAAATAACCAATCCGCTAAATCATCAGGAATCGGTGTAATCTCTCTGGGCGAAAGCAAGCCAATCACAGAATCTACCTCACTCTCACACTCTTGAAATTCCATCACTTTCCCACTTTCCGCATTTCTGACAAGCAGCTCAACATGGGTAAAGCCTGTAGTGGATTGTGTTTCTTCAAACAGATGCCAATTTCCGTTATGCGGCACCATTAACTGCTGACCGTTGGCATAAGAGTGCAGATAAGTGGTCGATAAATCCTGTTGATACTCCACTTCGCCCTGGCGCATAAAGTTCAAGGTTGAACCAGACAGCACTAAATTCAACTGCTGATTTTTATTGGTTTTGCACTCAAACAGCGTGATGAGCGTTTCATTAGCGGAAGCAACCGCACTTAGTCCCATCAAACAAAGGGAAAGAAAATAGCCTTTCATTGTAAATTTTCCTCGAAAAAAGACCGCTTGTAAGTATTAGTTATTAGGATAACCCTTTTTAAAATCATCTAACACCACTTTGGCATTGGCTTTATCTTGCTGAAAAATGGCTTCTGCTTCCGCCGCCGTTTTGCCAATTTTCTTCAGCCAAGCCTCCGCTTTATCGAACAATTTATGTTCTTGATACACTTTCCAGAGCAAAATTTGTTCAGATTGATTATATTGGATTGGATCAGCATCATTATATTGAGCCATTTTCATCAGCAAATTCATCATTTTCGGGTTTGATGCTGCTAATGAGAGATCTTGGCTTAACACATAGAAAAAATAAATGAGTGAACCTGCGTGCCCTCTTTCAGCAAGCGGAAACCAAATTTCTGCAGCTTGTTTCAGATCATTTTGCTGTAAGGCTTTTGCCCCATGAGCAAAGCCCTCTTCGATGGGGTCGAAAGCGATAGCTGGATTAGCCAAAAATAAGATTAACGAGAGGAAACATTTTTTCATTCCAATTCCTTTGTAAATTTTCTTCGGAAAAAGACCGCTTGCAAGCGGTCTTCTTTCATTAAAATTTTGCAATTACTGCAAAAGCGAGATATCTGCTACTTGCAGGAATAAGCCTTGTAGCGTGCTTAAAATCGCTAAACGGTTTTGACGCAGTTTTTGGTCTTCGGCATTCACCATCACGCCATCAAAGAACGCATCAACTGGCTGGCGGAGGTTCGCTAATTTGTCGAGAACCGCCGTGTAGTCGCCCTGTGCGATTAACGGCTGAACGTCGGCTTTCAGTGCGATAACTGCTTCGGCTAACACTTTTTCCGCAGGCTCTACGCAAGCGGTTAAATCGATCTCGCCGATGGCAATATCCGCTTTCGCCAGAATGTTGCTTACACGCTTGTTCGCTGCCGCTAAGGCTTCGGCACTCTCAAGCGTGCGGAAGTGCGACACCGCACGCACACGGGCATCGAAATCTGCAGGCTTGGTAGGACGGCGAGCCAATACCGATTGAATCACATCCACCGCAATGCCTTCGCTTTCATACCACGCACGGAAGCGGCCGAGCATAAAGTCCACCACGTCTTCAACCACATTTTTATTAGTAAGTTTATCGCCAAACAAAGCCGCTGATTTTTCTACTAAATCAGTTAAATCCAGCGGTAAGTTTTTCTCCACAATAATTCGCAGAGAACCTAACGCCGCACGGCGAAGGGCGAACGGGTCGGCACTGCCTTTTGGAGCTTGACCGATACCGAAAATCCCTGTCAGCGTGTCGAATTTATCCGCCAATGCCACAGAGCAAGCCACTAAGCTGTTCGGCAAGTTATCGCCGGCAAAACGAGGCATATACTGCTCGTTCAGTGCCACTGCTACTTCTTCATCTTCGCCATCCGCTCGTGCATAGTGCATTCCCATTACGCCTTGCGTGTCAGTAAATTCAAACACCATATTGGTCATCAAGTCGCATTTAGAAAGCAAGCCCGCCCGTTTCGCTTTGGTTTGATCTGCCCCGATTTGAGCGGCAATTTCGCCTGCTAACGCTTCAATACGAGCAGTTTTATCACGCAATGTACCAAGCTGTTGTTGGAACAACACAGTTTCAAGGCGTGGCAATTGGTCTTCCAGTTTCTGTTTTAAGTCGGTTTTGAAGAAGAACTCCGCATCGGTCAAACGTGGGCGAACAACTTTTTCATTACCCTCGATGATTTTGCTTGGATCGTCTGGGTTGATGTTCGACACAAAAATAAAGTGCGGTAACAATTTGCCGTCTTCATCGTAAATCGGGAAGTATTTTTGGTCGCCTTTCATTGTATAAACCAAGGCTTCTGCCGGCACGGCAAGGAAACGCTCTTCAAACTTGGCGGTGAGTACGTTCGGGTATTCCACCAGCGAGGTTACTTCGTCCAGCAAATCTTCTTCAATATCGGCAATGCCGCCCAAAGCAGTCGCTTTTTCCTGAGATTTTGCAAGGATCAACGATTTTCGTTCGTTGAAATCCGCCACCACCGATCCACGATCTTTTAATAGTTGCGGATATTGATCTGCATTGTCGATTTGGAACTCTCGTTCGCCTAAGAAACGGTGACCACGAATGGTGCGTCCGCTTTTCACGCCTAAAATTTCGCCTTCAATCAGATCTGCACCGAATAAAAGGGTGACAGTATGCACAGGGCGGACGAATTGCTCGCTCTTATCGCCCCAACGCATAGTTTTCGGAATTGGCAAGTTCGCCAGTGATTTTGCGATAATATCGACCAGCAAGTTTTTAGTCGGCTGACCTTCAATCACCGCACGATGCACCAGCCATTCACCTTTGTCGGTGGCAATACGCTCAGCTTGCTCTACGGTAATCCCGCAGCCCTTCGCCCAGCCTTCCGCTGCCTTAGTCGGCTTGCCTTCGGCATCAAACGCCGCCGACACCGCCGGCCCACGCTTCTCAACCGCTTTACTCGGCTGGCTTTCCGCAAGGCTCAACACCTTCACCGCCAAACGGCGAGGGGCAGCAAACCATTCCACTTTCTCAAAAGCCAAACCCGCTTGGTTCAACTCTTGCTCTACATTCTCCGCAAACGCGGTCGCTAATTTTTTGAGCGCCTTCGGTGGCAGCTCTTCTGTGCCGATCTCGGCAAGGAAGTTTTGTGTTGTCATTTTGTTTTCTCTAATTACCAAAATCTAAATATAAAATATCTTTTGTAGCCAATCTTTGTCATACTCTGAGTGTAGAGAGTATGGTCCATGAATGGAAGATACACAACCGCCTAGCTCTACTCTTCTTTCTTCAAAATGAATAGTAGGTAATTCAATATCGTTAAATTGTGGATCATTTACTACTTCACTAGACACAGCTATCCAATTTATATAAATTCTATGTTCTTCGAAGCAAACATCTTTGACTACACCTATGGCTAGAATTCGCATTTCTGCCGAGCCTTGACCACATAATCGCTTAACAGCAATTCGATCATTTTTCTCTATATCTTTAAAAGAAGATAATTGACGAGCTATTGAATTTCCACCTTTAAATGACTCTGTTGGAAAATCATCTTCAGCTATATCCCAACAATACCAATAGCCTCTTTTTAAGAAAATATCTAAAGCTTCTTCTGAACCACCCCACTTGGCACCAACTAACCAATAATTCATTCTATATGCTCCTAACTTATATTGAAGTATAAATCTCTCACTTCGTTTTCACTTCTGCCAAATCTCCCCTAACCCCTCTTTGCTAAAGAGGGAACTAGATTGCCGTAAATTTTTAGCTCATCTGTCTTCATTATCTTTCTTCATCAAGATCGTAAAGAGCCAGATTAGCTAGAATTATTCACTGAATGATCACCCCTCTTTAGCAAAGAGGGGAGGGGGAGATTTGGCAGACTATATTCACGGAGAAAACACCCTATTCCCTCACCGCCTGAATATGCAACCAAATCGCTTCTATCACACTTTCAATCTCGGTCATCACTTGGTAATTATCAAATCGAAGAACGCTTAAACCAAGTGAAGCCAATTCTGTATCTCGGATTTTATCATTTGCTTGATGTTCAGGCTCATAATGTTGCCCACCGTCTAACTCAACCACTAATTTTGCTTTCGGGCAGTAGAAATCGACAATATAGCTTAACAACGGTTTCTGCCGATAAAAACGAACGCCCAGTTGATCGCCCCGAATACGATACCAAAGCCGCTTCTCCGCCTCAGTTTGTGCCGTTCGCAATTTCTGCGAATTCGGTTTTAGCGATTTGATATAAGGTTTCATGCAACATTTCCGTTGATTTTAACCGCTTGTTATTTTACCAAAAACCGCTCTTTCGCCCTTTCCACCGCCAAATGTAACCGCTGTTCTAATACCGCTTTACTCGGCAACACCGTCATATATTCCGCAATATGAATATCGGCATTTTTCAAATCCAACAATTCCACTTGCTCCTGCTTTTTGCTGGTGCAGAGAATAATTCCAAGCGGTGGGTTTTCATCCGCTTCTTGCTCGTGTTTCGCCAGCCACGCCAAATAGAGTTCCATTTGGCTTTTGTGGGAATGTTTGAAGCTTTCGGTTTTCAGTTCAATCGCAATCAGGCGTTTGAGTTTACGATTGTAAAACAGCAGATCGATATAGAAATCATCATTATCAATCTGAATCCGTTTTTGGCGGGCGACAAAGGTAAAACCCGCCCCAAGTTCCAGTAAAAACTGTTCGATCTCTCGTAAAATCGCATCTTCGAGATCTCACTCCATATAACGATCGTTAAGGTCGAGAAAATCCAAAATATACGGATCTTTCAACACCATTGACTGATTATATTCGCCTTTGTCACGTAGCAAACTCAATTCAGCGATAATAGTTTCATTGGGCTTGTTGGGAATTGCCGTACGTTCAAACAACAATGAGCCAATGCGATCTTCTAATGTCCTTGTACTCCAACGCTCCTGTGCAGCCATTGTTGCATAGAACTCTCGCTTTGTTGGATCATCAATATGAATAATCTGCTTAAAATGTGTCCAGCTTAATTGTGCACGCAGTGCGTGCACAATTTCCAAATTAGGGAAAGTTGCAGCAAATTGCATCGTATAATTTAAATGGCGTTTACTCCAACCTTTACCAAATTGCTCCGTCAGCAGACTTTGAGCAAGATTTTTCACCACTTCTTGCCCATATTCCGCACGTTCACCCTGCAAAATATAGTCATTGATCCGTTTTCCGATATGCCAATAAAGCAAGGTTAATTCTGCATTAACCGCAACGGTCATTCGTTGCTTACTCGATTGAATGAGTTGTGAAATTTCATTCACAAATTTAGCCGAATTCTCTGCTATTACTGTCTTCATTATTGGCTTCTTTGCAAAATTTCCGCTAAATTCAACCGCTTGTTAGCCGAAAATGCCCTCTAATTCAGCCAAATCCAGCACGACTTTTTCGCCTTCGATCAGCAATGCCGGAATGCCGATATAGCCGTTGGTTTTGGCGTGGTCAAAGGCAGAATGGCGGTCACGCAGGCGGAGAAAAGGTTTGAAATTTGCACCGCTTTTTGTGATGTCGCACGATTCATATTCAATGCCCAAGCGGTCTAGTTTTGCCACAAATGGGGCGGTATCCGGACACCAATCGGCGAAGTATAAAATTGGTTTCATTGTCATTATCCATATCCGTAGGGCGAAAAATTTTTCGCCCCTACATTTCATTAAGCAATTTTATTTTTTACACCCCGGGAATCCCAATGCTTCACGGCTTGCATAGTACGCTTCGGCAACGCCTTTAGTTAAGGCGCGAATGCGTAGAATGTAGCGTTGGCGTTCAGTTACCGAGATCGCTTTACGAGCATCTAATAAGTTAAAGCTGTGTGCCGCTTTTAAAATGCGTTCGTAAGCCGGCAGTGGTAACGGTCTTTCTAGGCCTAACAGGTATTGGGCTTCTTTTTCGTACTGCTCGAAGCATTGGAACAGGAAGTCCACATCGGCGTATTCAAAGTTGTAGGTGGATTGCTCCACTTCGTTTTGGTGGAACACGTCGCCGTAGGTGGTTTTGCCGAGTTCGCCATCAGACCAAACAAGGTCATACACGCTGTCCACGCCTTGAATGTACATCGCCAAACGCTCTAAGCCGTAGGTAATTTCGCCCGTTACCGGTTTACATTCCAAGCCACCAACTTGCTGGAAGTAGGTAAATTGGGTCACTTCCATTCCGTTCAGCCACACTTCCCAGCCCAAGCCCCACGCCCCGAGGGTTGGGTTTTCCCAGTTGTCTTCCACAAAACGAATGTCGTTTTGGGTTGGGTCGAAACCGAGCATTTTCAGGCTGTCAAGATAGAGTTCTTGAATGTTATCCGGTGATGGCTTAATTACTACTTGGAATTGGTAGTAGTGCTGTAAACGGTTCGGGTTTTCGCCGTAGCGGCCGTCTGTCGGGCGGCGTGATGGTTGCACATAGGCAAACGCCATCGGCTCAGGGCCTAACGCACGCAAGCAGGTCATCGGGTGTGATGTGCCTGCACCCACTTCTAAATCGAACGGTTGTACGATGGTGCAACCTTTGCTTGCCCAGTAATCTTGCAGGGCTAAAATCATTCCTTGAAAGGTTTTTACGTTAAATTTTTCGCTCATTACTATTTACTCTTTAATTTGAAAAAATGGTAGAAAAATACTGGCTATTATAGCCTGTAAGCGGTCATTTTTTGGGATTTTTTTGCAAAAATTTTATAAAGGCGATTTTATGATGTAAATCAACACTTTTTTGCTCAATTTGTGTAAGATATAACCTAGTTTTCTTGTCTGATTAAGTGTGGGGTTTATGATGAAATTATTATCGAAAATCGCTCTCTGTCTATTGGGATTGCTCACGCCAATACTCTCTTTTTCTAATCCAACAAATTACACCACTGAAATTATTCCTCTATTTGCCGATGAAAATTTAACGCAGAAAATCGGTCAGCTAGAAGCGGGGGCTAAAATTAAATTAGTGCAAACAACGGCAAAAGCCTCTGAAATTGAGTTGAATTTATGGCGAAAAACCAAAGGCTTTGGGCGAATTTGGTATCACGATTTTGCCAAAAATATTACCGATGCTATCTTTGAAAAAGACTTCATTAGCAATAATCCGCCATTAGAAATCTTGGCGGATAAAGAAGATCCGAACACAGGTTTAATTTGGCAAAAGGTAAAAATGAATGTGTGGGTAGAAAATTCAGAATTTACCCAAGATTTAACCGATTTTTGGGCAAACGCACAAAATACTTATAAAACTGAGTGTAGCGTTTGCCACAAACAGCGTGATACCAAAATGCACGATGCAAACGAATGGATTGCCGTATTCAACGGTATGGTTGGCTTTACTGATATGGACGAAGCCACACAAAAACAAGTGCTTCGCTATCTTCAAATGAATGCATCTGATGCCAACCCTGCAAAATAGAGAAGAAAGATTATGCTACATTCTCGCCGCCAGTTTTTAAAAAATATGTCGATTATGGCAGGTGCATTTGCAATGCCGAATTTTCTTGTTCCTCGTGAAGCAAAAGCCAATAGTACGCCAACAAGTGAGTGGAAAATCACAGGTTGCCAATGAGGTGCGGTGCGTGCCAAAGTGGAAAATGGACGTGTAACCGAAATCAAGCCTTTTGAGCACGATAAACACCCTTCTGAATTGATTAACGGCATTAAAGATCTGCTTTATAGCGAAGCTCGTGTGCGTTATCTAATGGTGCGTGTAGATTGGCTTAAAAACCGCCAAAACAGTAATCGTACACAGCGTGGCGATAACCGCTTTGTGCGTGTGAGCTGGAAGGAGGCATTAGATCTATTCTATGAAGAACTGGAACGCATTCAAAAAGATTATGGGCCTTGGGCGTTGCATACGGCAAATGTGGGTTGGCGTTCTTCTGGGCAGTTCCACAGTTGCGGAAATCATATGATTCGAGCCATTGCAATGCACGGTTACAGCGTTGGTTCGGTGGGCGATTACTCCACCGGTGCAGGGCAAACAATTCTGCCTTATGTGCTAGGGAGCACAGAGGTTTACTCGCAAGGCGGCACATCGTGGGAGATTATCTTAAAAGAGACGGAAAATCTAATTTTCTGGGCGAGCGACCCTGTGAAAAATTTACAAGTAGGTTGGAACTGCGAAACCCACGAAGCCTACGCTTATTTAGAGCAGTTAAAACAAAAAGTAGCAGAGAAAAAAATCAATGTGGTTTCCATTGACCCTGTTAAAAGTAAAACCCAAAATTTCTTAGGTTGCGAGCAGCTTTATGTTAATCCACAGGCTGATATGCCATTTATGCTGGCAATCGCTCACACATTATATAAAGAGAACTTATACGATAAAGTCTTTCTTGATGTTTACACCTTAGGCTTTGAAAAATTTGTGCCTTATTTATTGGGCGAGACGGAAGATAAAATCGAAAAAACGCCTGAATGGGCTGCCCCAATTTGTGGTATTTCGGCGGATAAAATCCGTGAATTTGCCTGTATGTTGGCAGGAAAACGCACACAACTGATTTTCGGCTGGGCAATTCAACGCCAACAACACGGCGAGCAGCCTTATTGGATGGGAGCAGTACTAGCAGCAATGTTAGGGCAAATCGGCTTGGCAGGGGGTGGAATTAGTTATGCTCATCACTATAGCTCGATTGGTGTTTCCAGCTCTGGAGCGGCAACGCCCGGCTCTTTCCCCTCTAACTTAGATGAAAATCAAAAACCAAAATATGACAATAAAGACTACAACAGCTACAGCGAGGTTATTCCTGTTGATCGTGCCACAGATTCTTTATTACACGCAGGCGAAACCATTGATTACAACGGCAAGAAAATTGTTTACGCCCCTTACAAAATGGCAATTTTCACAGGCTGCAATCAATGGAGCAGACAATCAGATCTCAACAAAATGAAAAAGGCGTTCCAACAGCTTGAAACTGTGGTTACCCTCAACTACAGCTGGACGGCAACTTGCCGCTTTGCTGATATTGTGCTTCCAGCTTGTACGCCATTTGAACGAAATGATATTGACACCTACGGCTCATATAGCAATCGAGGCATTATTGCGATGCAAAAATTAGTTGAGCCAATGTATGAATCTCGCTCTGATTTTGAAATTTTCAAAGATTTTTGAAATTTTCAAAGATTTATGTAGCCGTTATGGCGAAGGAAAGGCAAAAGAATATTGCCAAAATCTTGATGAAAAAGGCTGGCTCAACCGTTTATATACCGAATGCCGCCGAGCCAATCGAGGCAAATTTGAAATGCCAAAAACCTTCGATGAATTTTGGCAAGCAGGCTTTGTGCTATTCCCTGAAGGCAAGGCTTGGGTTCACCACGCTGACTTCCGAGAAGATCCAGAACTGCACGCCTTAGGCACGCCATCGGGCTTTATCGAAATTTACAGCACCAAAATTGCCAAATACGGCTACGATGACTGCAAAGGACACCCAATGTGGTTTGAAAAAGCGGAACGCTCACACGGCGGGCCGAAATCGGAGCAATATCCTTTCTGGCTACAATCTTGCCCCCCTAACAAGCGCTTGCATTCACAGCTTTGTGAATCAAAAGGTTTGCGTGAAACTTACAGCGTACAAGGCAGAGAGCCGTTTTATATGAACCCGCAAGATGCTGAAAAATTGAGTATTAAAGATGGGGATTTAGTGCGAGTCTTTAACGAACGAGGGCAAGTATTAGTAGGAGCGGTGCTATCAGACAACTTCCCAACTGGCGTGGTTCGCCTAGAAGAAGGGGCTTGGTATTCGCCTATTGATGAAACCATCGGAGCATTAGACACCTACGGTAGCCCAAATACGCTCACGCTGGATATTGGCTCGTCTAAACTCTCACAAGCCACCTGTGTAAGCACCTGCTTAGTGAATGTGGAAAAATGGCAAGGCGAAGCCCCTGCCCCGAACGGTTTTAACGGAGCGGTTGAGGTAGAGCGTTTATGATGCCATTAGCAAAAGAAGAAAAATTGCTACTGCTGCAATGGCTGCGTAATCTGCTTGCCCGAGAACTCTCAAACGAGCAATTAAAAACCCTACAAGCGGTCGAATTTCAACAATTTTTTGCATTTTTAGCTGAACTGGGTTTTACCTCTCACAGCAAAGCCTTAGCGGAGGAAATCCAAAAACTCAGCTTATTTGAAAATCCACGCTTAGAGTTATCCGCCGACTTTGCTCAATGCTTTTTACTGGAAGGCAGATCCTCTGCTCTGCCCTATGCTTCTGCTTATTTAGTTGATCCCGCCCTCACTGACAATTTAGCGAAAATGGATCACTATTTAGATCGTTTCAAACTCCAGCTTAATCGAGAAACCAACGAACCAAGCGATCATCTTGTAGTGTATTTGGAAGTGTTAATCCAACTTATTGAGCAAAATAAGCACGAAGAAGCCAACGATTTCATCAAAAATCAACTGCTGACTTGGCTGCCTCAGCTCGCAGAAAAAGCAGAAAAGACGACTATCACAACAAGGTTTTACCCTATTTTGGTTCGTCTTTTATTAGCGGTTTTAAGATAACAAAATTCCCTCAAAGTTTACCTCTGAGGGAATTTTTATTACTGAACTTGATCGAAGTAATCAAACAAACGCCCTGAGTTTTCTTTGGTGCGTTTTTCGATTTTTTCCACTTCTTTTTGTGCCGCTTCACGATTTACAGGCTTACCTACTTGAATAATACCGCTCATATTCATTGTGCGGTGCGGCGGGCAATAGTAAACATAAACACCTTCGTGAGTTAGCGTAAGGGTAAATTTTTCATCTTCTTTAGAGAGAAATTTTTCTGCTCCTTCTGGAATTGCACGGCTTTCCACCCAATGCCCCTTGTCGGTTGGGATAAAGGTTATTGTATCGCCAACTTCCGCTTTTAAATAACCCGGCTCAAACACCATACCGCCTTCAGCGTTATTATCGAGCATTTTAATTTCGTGATGAGCAGCAAAAGTTGAAACCGAAAACACCGCAAGCGATAAAACCGCCAACCGCCCAAACTTAGTTTGCTTAACCATATCTTTCTCCTATGTTTTCAAACGAGCCTGTCTAGCACTTTAATCCAGCCTAACAGGATTTGCAAATTTTTGTGAAAAAGTAACCGCTTGTATGTATGAGGATATGTTTAAAAAATGCAAGGGGCTGTAGTAGATTAGCCCTAAATCTCACACCATTTTCGCAACGTTTTGAGCTGTTCTTTTGGTGTACCAAAGTTAAACCGAAATTCACATTCCTTCAAGAATAAAGGGAAATTTTTTCGGTT
>NZ_JBGTYY010000032.1:0-22400 GCF_041807705.1 Mannheimia kashgarensis | reverse complement strand
TGCTGATACCGACAACAAAACTACGTTTAGCAACATCAATGCCACAGAAATTAAGTTCATTCATCGTAACCTGCCTTGTATTCGGGTTGTGTTCGTGCAACTGTTCGGTTTTTGTGATGAAAGTTGTCGGCTCTCTAAGCTACACAACGAAGTGCTTTCAAGGGACGAGACGAGATACCGATAACGGGTTGTGTTGCTTAGTTTAACTCATTTGAGATATACAAGGGGCGGGTCCTGTGTCTGCCCACCAATCATTAGATGATATTCGAGCGGGCACAGGACCCGCCCCTACAGAACTCAAAATCTACTCTGGTGTAATCCACTCCACCGTCCAAGATCCTGTTCCTTCTGGCACAAGTACTTCCGTTAAATAAGGCAGAATTTTTTTCATCTGAGCTTCTAGCTGCCAAGGTGGGTTGATTACAATCATTCCGCTTGCGGTCATTCCTCGTTGGTCGCTATCTGGGCGAACAGCTAATTCAATTTGCAGAATTTTGCGAATACCTGTTTCCGTTAAACCACGCACAATGCGTTTAGTATGCTGGCGAAGTACCACTGGATACCAAATCGCATAAACACCTGTAGCAAAGCGTTTATAGCCTTCTTCAATCGCTTTTACTACCAGCTCATAATCTTCTTTTAATTCATAAGGCGGGTCGATCAGCACAAATCCACGACGCTCTTTTGGCGGTAATGCTGATTTTAATTGCTGAAAGCCATTTTCACGCTTGGTTTGTACATTTTTCGCTTTGGCAAATTCTTGGCGTAATAACGGAAAATCATTCGGGTGAAGTTCGGTTAAAATCGCTCTGTCTTGCTCACGCAACTGCTGAACTGCTAAAAGTGGCGAACCTGCGTAGTATTTCAGCTTTCCACCACGGTTAATTTTTTTCAGCTCATCAATGTAAAGAGATACTTCTTCTGGCAAATCATCACGCTCCCATAAACGAGCCACACCTTCTAAATACTCGCCTGTTTTTTCGGATTCAAAACTCAGCAAGCTATAACGCCCAACACCTGAGTGGGTATCAAGATATAAAAAGCCTTTTTCCTTCTCTTTTAAGGAACGTAAAATTAAAAGTTGGACAATATGTTTTAATACATCGGCGTGGTTGCCTGCGTGGAAACTGTGGCGATAACTGAGCATAATTTTCTCTTTTCTTGTAAAATGTCGTTAAACCTAATTTTACCGTATTTACCCTCTTTAAACTATGCAAAAATTAAAAATTGAGAACGGCTGTTTAGTTCATCAAAAACAAGTGCCATCACCCCATTTTAGCCCTAGAGCGAATGAAGATGATATTTCATTGTTGGTTATTCACTATATTAGCCTACCGCCTGAAGAGTTTGGGGGCGATTTTATCGATCTCTTTTTTCAAGGCAAACTAGACCCAAGCCTCCACCCTTATTTTGAAGAGATCAAAGATCTACGAGTTTCCGCCCATTGTTTAATTAATCGTAAAGGGGAAATTACCCAATATGTAAATTTTAATGATATGGCGTGGCACGCAGGTGTGTCTTGCTTTGAGGGGCGGGAAAAATGTAATGAATACTCGATTGGCATTGAGCTTGAAGGGAGCAATAATCAACCCTTTACTAAAGCACAATATCGTGCTTTGGCAAAACTCACACAATCCATTCAGGAAAACTATCCGCAAATTACTGATGAACGAATTATAGGGCATAGCAATATTGCCCCAGAGCGAAAAATCGACCCAGGGCAATATTTTGATTGGGATTATTACAGAAGTTTGTTGAAATAGTTTAAAACGCTGGCTCCGCAGTAAACGTGATTACCTCGTTCGTTATCGGGTGAGTGATAGTAAGCGATTCTGCGTGTAAATATAAGCGAGGAGCTAGACTTTTCGCCAACGGATTAGCATAAAATTTATCGCCAAGAATGGGGTGCCCTAACGCCAAACTATGTACTCTTAGCTGGTGCGAACGTCCCGTAATAGGCGTGAGCTTTACCCGAGTAGTATTATTCGGGTAATGAGCCAATACTTCATAATGGGTAATCGCTTTCTTGCCTCGCTCATAACAAATTTTCTGGCGAGGGCGATTTTCCCAATCGCAAATCAGCGGAAAATTCATTTCACCAGTATCCCCTACTTTCTCACCCAATTTGCCCCAAAGTAAGGCTATATAATGTTTTTTCGGCTCACGTTCACGAAATTGTCGCTTTAGTTCTTTTTCAGCTGCCTTGCTAAGTGCGAATAAAAGAATACCGCTTGTTGCCATATCAAGGCGATGAGCTGGCTCGGTAAAGCCATATTTTTTCTGCACACGGGTCATTGCACTGTCATAATACTCAGGCTGATTACCCGGCACAGAAAGCAAACCGCTCGGTTTATTGATGACTAAAATGTAATTATCCCGATAGACCTCATCTAAAAAAGGCTCTAACGGTGGGTTGTATTCAATTAATGCCATATATTTAAGCTACTCTTTATTACTCACAATCACACGCAAACAATCCAAACGGTAATTCGCAAGGGCGATTTGTGCTAAGGTTTCATTAAGCTGCTGATCTAACGCCTCCACCTCATCGGTTCGAATATTTTTATTCACCATTTTGAGCGATTCCAAGCGGTGTAATTCTGCTTTTAATTTACTGTTTGCCTCAAATGTGGCAGCTTCAATCACTTGTTGCACTTGAGGTAGCACGGCTTTTTCACTTGCTTTAATCAGCTTCTCAATATCTGCTCGTGCCATTTTCGCAATTTTATTTGCCATCTGTTTATTTACAGGTTTTAACTGGCGTTCAAGCCCTGCAAACGGTACTTGTGGAGCAATATTATTGCCTTTGTTATCCACCAAAATGCGAATTGGCGTTGGTGGCAAGAAACGGGTTAAATTCAAGCCTTTAGGAGCTTGTGTTTCCACAATATAAATTGCTTCAAGTAATAGTGTGCCAGTAGGTAATTTATTATTTACTAGCAATGAAACGGCTGATTTACCAATATCGCCAGAAGTAATTAAATCTATCCCATTACGGATCATCGGGTGATCCCAAGTGAGAAATTCCACGTCTTCACGCATTAAGGCTAATTCACGGTCAAACGTAATGGTTGTGCCATCTTCTGATACCCCCGGGAAATCTGGCACTAGCATATGCCCTGTTGGGCTAATCACAATGCTCTGCTCGCCTAAATCTTCTTGCTCTACTCCAATCACATCAAATAAATTCAAGGCAAAATTCACGAGGTGCGGATTATTATCCTCTTTGGCAATATCCATCGCAAGCTGTTGAGCGATTTCTCCACCATTAGAATTAAGCTCTAATAATCTATCTCGCCCTTTTTCTAATTCTGCTTTTAATTGTTGATGGCGTTTATGGGTTTTCGCTAAAAAGTCGTCAAAGTGTTCCGAAAGTTCAGGATTTTTCAAGAAATCGTGTAATTCTTCATTAAATTCACGGAAAATCGCTGTTCCCATTGGGCAGGTTTCTCCAAACGCATTCAAGCCTTTGTGATACCACTCCGCCAGCATTTGTTGGGCGGAATGGTTAAAGCACGGCACATAAATTTGAATATCATTTTTCTGTCCGATACGGTCTAAACGCCCGATACTTTGTTCCAATAAATCAGGATTATCAGGTAAATTAAACAGCACTAAGTCTTTAGCAAATTGGAAGTTTCGTCCTTCTGATCCAATGCTTGAGCTAATCAGCACTTGTGCTCCATCTTCTTGTTGAGCGAAATAAGCCGCTGCTTTATCCCGTTCCACAATCGACATTTTCTCGTGAAACACTGCCGAGCGAATAGCCTCACGCTCACGCAGCACTTGCTCTAACGCAATGGCTGTCTCTGCTTGTTTGCAGATAACCAGCACTTTTTCATCGCGATGATTTTTCAAAAACGTTATCAGCCATTCAATGCGAGGGTCAAAATCCACCCACTTCGCATTTGGGTTCATTCGCTGGAATAAGTATTCTGGATAAAGCAAGTCTGCTTGACTCACTCTTCCCATTATTCCCATTACTTTTAATGCATTTTGGTATTGTTTCGGCATTTCTAGACTGATTTGGTGGTATTCACGATGAGGGAAACCTTTCACACCTTGTCGCGTATTTCTAAACAACACTCGGCTTGTGCCGTGCCTATCAATTAATTCACTAATCAGCTCTTGGCGAGCTTGCAAGCGGTCATTTTCGTCCGATTTTTTGCTATTAATAGCTCGGAACATCGGCTCGGTATCTTGCTCACTCAATAAGTCTGCAATGGTATTCTGCTCATCATTGGTAAGTGGTTTATCATTTAATAATGTCGCTACCGCATCAGCAACAGGTTGGTATTGAGTTTGTTCCGTAACAAATTGGTTGTAATCATAGAAACGGTCAGAATCTAACAGAGCAAGGCGAGCAAAATGGCTCTCTTGCCCTAACTGTTCAGGCGTAGCGGTTAAAAGTAACACCGAAGGAATATTTTTCGCTAACTGTTCTACAAACTGATAACCCACAGAAGGCTGTTCTTCCGACCATTCGAGATGATGGGCTTCATCAACAATCAGCAAATCCCACTCGGCATCAAGCACTTGTTTTGCTCGTTGCGGTGCGGTTTCTAGCCAGTTCAGCGAAGTAATCACCAACGATTCGCTCTCAAACGGATTTTCACTTATATTATCGCCATTTTCATCTTCTTTATCGAAATCGCCACAGCGTTCTTCATCAAACAATGAGAATTTCAGATTAAAACGGCGAAGCATTTCCACCAGCCATTGATGTTGCAAACTTTCCGGCACAAGCACAAGCACACGCTCGGCTCTGCCGCTGAAAAGCTGTTGCTGTAAAATCATTCCTGCTTCAATGGTTTTACCTAAACCCACTTCATCGGCAAGCAAAACACGAGGCGATAAACGCTGCCCCACTTCTTTGGCAATGTGTAATTGGTGTGGAATGAGGCTCGCTCGAATACCACGCAAGCCTCTTAAAGGTGATTGATATTGAGCTTGCTGATGTTCTAATGCACGAAAACGTAAGGCAAAGCGATCACTACGATCAATCTGTGCCGAGAAAAGTCTATCTTGCGGTTTGCTAAAGCTAATTTTATGATCAAGCTGCATTTCAGGTAAAACAGCTTCTTCTCCGTTATCTACCCTTTTCCCCAAATAAATCGCAACACCTTGATTTTCAACCACATCAGTCACATCAAGTTGCCAGCCTTCGAGGCTACTAATTCTATCGCCTGCTTGAAATTGCACACGGGTTAAAGGAGCAACTGAAATCGCATACACTCGCTCTTCTTCTGCTGCAAGGAAATTGATGGTAACAGTGCGATGATCCACTGCTTTTACAATACCTAAACCTAAATTATTTTCCGATTCACTTAGCCAACGCTGACCAACTAAAAACATTCTTTTCCTCTAAAGTTATTTCATTGTTATTTTTAAGGCTATTTTAGCAAATTCTCCCCGCCACCTGCTTCACTATTTTTACAAAAAAGTATAAGAAAAAGACCGCTTATGCGGTTAAAACACACAAGCGGTCTTTTTTAATTTAGATTTTGCAAATTATTTATTGTCTAAATCTAATTCTGCTTTATATTCAATACGATCGTTGCCTTCTAATTCAATATCAATCTCTAATTCTTGCTTGTTACGCTTAAATTTTAAATCTGCATCTCTATCTTTAATTTCAGATTTAACTAAGTCAAAACCTTTGCTTTTTGCGTGTGCAATTGCTTTTTCAGCTAAACCGCGAACATCAGTTCCTTTAACGTGGTATTCAACCTCAAATTCATTCTTACCTTGAAGCTCTGATTTGATTAACTCACCTTGTGGCTGATAGATTTCATCTGGTACAGCGACTGCTTGAGCAAATGCGGTTGCAGAAGCAAAAGTAGTAAGAATTAATAATGCTTTATTTAACTTTTTCATAAGAATCTCCCATTCTTTTATTGTTGTGTTAATAGTTGATTAAATCAATCAACTTGCTATTTAGGACCGAATCAATTGCAATTAGTTCACTTAATTTTAATAATTTGTTAAAAATTTTTAAAAAGCTTAAACGCTTGCCCGTCAGACATACTCGCAAGATAATCACAGATCACCCTTGCTCGTTTAGTTTCTTCCGAGTTTTGCCAACGTTCACGCACGTTATTAGGTAATAATCGCATTGGGTCGCTGCTTAAAATATCAAATAGCTCCATCAAAATACGCTGCCCTTTTCGTTCCACTCGCTGAGTTTTGGCATCACAAATCACATATTGGTACACAAAATCTTTTAGAATTTTCAGCACACAATAGACATTTTGAGGCAAATAGGCATTATAACGGAGCAGCGGTTCATTAAATTCAGGTAGTTCTTTCCAAAGTACATTGGTAATAAAGTGATTCACTAACGCCCCGATCACATCTTTGCGTTCATAACGGTGTTGAGAAAACAATTTGTTACTCATTTCAGGCAAACGCTCTTTGATCCACTCTGAACCGCATCCTTTCAGTAACTTTTCTGCATTTTGCCAAGATTGTGGCGTTACCATTCCGCCAACAATCGCATCTTCTAAATCGTGAACGCCGTAGGCAATGTCGTCCGCCAGCTCCATAATGCTACAATCAAGGGATTTATAGCGAGTTTTATTTGGCTGTTTCGGATCTTTATTTGGCTCAACCGAGCAGAATTGTTGCTTATCTTTTTCACTTAACGGAGCTAACACCCAATCGAAAAAGTGCTTGTCGTCATCAAAAATCCCTTTGCTTTGCGGAAAATGGTGTAGGTTGATATGACGAGCCTCTTCCACTACCGCAGGAAAAGCGGGAGAACTGGCAGACAACAATGATGGATATTTCATCACTCCAAGCAGTGTACGGCGGGTTAAATTCATACCAGCCTTTTCGGTGTAAGGCTCAAGCTGAGTCATAATGCGGAAAGATTGAGCATTGCCCTCAAAGCCACCAAATTCGTGCATTTTATAATTTAAAGCCATCTCGCCGCCGTGTCCGAAAGGGGGATGTCCGAGATCGTGAGCAAAACAGAGCGATTCAATCAAGCTACGGGAAGGCAATAAAGCGGTCAGATTTTCTTCGTTTTTTGCAAAATTTGGATCAGAGCAGACCGCTTGAAAGCCAGCTTTGTCTTCTAATAATTTTTCACGCAAACTACTGCCAATTTGTGCAACCTCAAGGGAATGGGTTAAACGAGTGCGATAAAAATCGTCCTCCCCCACGGCGTGAATTTGCGTTTTCGCCTGTAAGCAACGAAACGCTTCCGAATGCAATAACCTTGCTCTATCTCGCTGGAACGGCGAGCGATGATCCTGCTCTCGTTTTTTATCTGCCAAATAACGTTCCGTCCACACTGCTGAAATCATATTGCCTCCGTTTTCCACCAAATGCTTTTCTTATATAATAGGGTTAATTTTTACTTTATATCACAACAATTTACACTAAAACAATGGCTATTTTTTATTCCGAAAAATCTGCAAAAAAATCACAAAAATCGACCGCTTGCCAAACCGCACAAATTCAATCGTTAGACTATCAAGGATTAGGTATTGCCAAAATTAACGGCAAAACGTGGTTTATTGAAAATGCGTTGCCAAGCGAACAAGTTGAATTCAAGGTGTTGGAAGAAAAACGCCAATACGGACGTGGGCAAGCGGTTAAAATTCTCCAAAAATCTGCAAATCGAAGAACGCCAAGCTGTGAGCTTTATGACAAGTGCGGCGGCTGCCAAATGCAGCATATTTCGTTGGAATTACAACGTGAAGCGAAACAACACGCTTTATTTCATCGTTTACAAAAACTACAAGTTGAAGAAATTCATTTTCAGCCGATGATTTCCGGGAAAGATAAAAGCTATCGCCGCCGAGCAAAACTCAGCATTGCTATTCAAAACGGTAAATTGGCAATGGGCTTTCGTTTGCAAAATTCTAACCAAATCATACCGCTTGCAAATTGCGAAGTGTTAGTCGAACCACTTTCTCAACTTTTGCCTAAATTGCAAGAATTAGTCGCAAATTGGCAACATCAGAAAAAGTTAGGGCATATTGAATTAGTACAAGCCGATAACACTATTACGCTATTTTTACGTCATTTAGGGGCATTATCGGCACAAGATAGTGAGAATTTACAGCAATTCGCTAAACAAGAAAATTTATCGCTTTTTGTGATGAGTGAAGAACATCAGATCGAACATCTTTATGGCGAATTGCCTTATTATGAAATTCAAGGCTTAAAACTGCATTTTTCGGTGCGGGATTTTATTCAAGTGAATGCGGAACTCAATCAAAAAATGGTGGAAAAAGCCCTTGAATGGCTTGAGCTTTCAAATGATGATCGAGTGTTAGATCTCTTTTGTGGAATGGGCAATTTTACGCTCCCCATCGCTCAGCTTGCCAAATCCGTTGTAGGGGTAGAAGGCGTTGAACCTATGGTGGAGCAAGCTCGTCAAAATGCTATTACAAGCGGTCTAAAAAATGTGGAATTTTACCAAACCAATTTAGATGAGCCTTTTGCCGATAAAGCGTGGGCGAAAGAGCCATTTAACAAAGTGCTGCTCGACCCTGCCCGCAATGGGGCATTGTTCTGTTTAGATCATTTGGCATCACTTAACCCCGAGCGAATTGTGTATGTTTCGTGCAACCCTGCTACTCTGGTGCGAGATGCAGAAAAACTGCTGCAATTAGGCTACCGTTTAGAAAAAGTGGCGATGATTGATATGTTCCCGCATACGGGGCATTTGGAGTCGATTTCTCTCTTTTTAAAATCTTAGTAGGTTGGGTTTTCGCAAGCTCAACCCAACCTACATATTATTTGCGTTGATAACAAAGAAAATAATAAACTACGCCAGCTAAAATGGTGCAGAATGCCATTGCATATAACATTGGAGCTGCACTGGTAATTGCAATGTGTGAAAGCCCTGCCCCCACTAATGAGGCAATGCCAAATCGAGCCGTGCCGGCAACGCCATTTGCAGTACCTGCCATTTCGGGGAATTGCTCTAAAATTGCTGCATTCGCATTACCATTAATGGTAGAAAGCATTCCAATATAAAGCGGCACACCGATTGCCATCGCCCAAAAGCCTAAATCAAACATCGCCACCATTGCCAGCCAAATCCCAAATGCAATTTGAAGCCCAAGTGCAATGCGTAACATATTTTCTGAGCCAACTTTAAGTACAATTTTGCCATTAATGGCGGTCATTGTTACCATCACAACCATATTTAAGCCAAAGAAATAACCGAAGTTTTCTTGCGATACCCCATATAACCCGATATAAACAATAGAGCCTGAAGTGAGAAAACAAAAGATACCGGCAAAGGTTAAACCGCCAATTAAGACATAGCCAAGTGTGGGTTTATGGCTAAGCACACCAGCAAAATTTTTCAATGCTTTGCCAAAACTTAACGGCAAACGTTTTTCAGGCACCAGTGTTTCGGGGATTTTCCAGCTAATAAGAATGGCAGATAACCCCCCCATTGCCACCATTACATAAAATACAGAATGCCAGTGGAAATATTTCGCAATATAGCCGCCAATAATAGGGGCAAGCAGTGGGGCTAGCATAGAAATAATCATAATGATCGACATTAAGCGAGAAAATAAATTGCGATCAAACAGATCTCGCACTAATGCCCCAAGCACAACGGCAGGTGCAGCAGAACATAGCCCTTGAGCTAAACGTAGCAGATAAAAGGTCTCTATTGTTTCTACTTGAGTGAGGAAATAAGCGGCGATTGCCGAGCCTATCAATCCGATTAAAATAATGACTTTCCGCCCGAAACTGTCTGCCATTGGTCCCCAGAAAAGTTGCCCACCACCAAAACCGAGTGCATATATTGCTAAGGTGGTTTGCACTTTTTCTTGGGAAACGGCGAGATCTCGAGCAATGTCTAAAAATGAAGGCAAATACATATCAATCGCCAGCGGCGGAAGCATTGCCATCATTCCTAAAATGATGAAAAAACTTAAGCTTGGTTTTCTAGTTTCCATTAAAATTGCTCTATCTCCTCTTTTGTGAGTGGACGAAATTCACCTTCTGCCAAATCATCATCTAGCACGATGTTACCAATTCGCCAACGGTGTAACGCTTCTACTTTATTACCCAATGCCGCGAACATACGTTTTACTTGATGATAACGCCCTTCGCTAATGGTTAAATTCACGTTGTAGTCGTCTAAAATTTCAAGCTGGGCAGGCAAAGTCGGCTCTTTCTCGCCCCTTAATAAAATGCCTTCTGCCAATCTTTCCGCATAAAAATCTTCCACAGGATCAGCCAGCGTTACCAAATAGGTTTTCTCGCAGTGGTGCTTTGGCGAAGTAATGCGGTGCGACCATTTACCATCATCGGTTAATAGCACCAAACCAGTGGTATCCACATCAAGCCTGCCTGCGGTATGGAGTTTTGTCATCAGCGGATAATCAAAGAATTGGAAAACTGTTGGGTATTCGCCATCATCGTGCGAGCAAATGTAGCCTTGTGGTTTATAGAGCATAAAATATTGCCCCTCTTCCATCCACTCTAATTTCTGATCTTCGTAATAAATTTCATCTTCTTGACTAATTTTTGCCGAACCACTTTTTTCAATTTTGCCATTTACCGTAACCACGCCACTTTTAAGGGCTTTTGTGGCCTGTGAACGGGTTAAACCTGTATTTTCTGCTATAAATTTATCTAAGCGCATATTTTCTAATCTATGTTTATTTTGAATAATTCCCCTCTTTAGCAAAGAGGGGCTAGGGGAGATTTGGCAGTAATAATTAGCGAAGAAAGATAATAAATAATTAGAGAATAAACAAAATTTAATTACTTTGAAAAATACTGATTATTTTCTCCGTTTATTCGCTCTGCCAAATCTCCCCCTCCCCTCTTTGCTAAAGAGGGGAGCTGAAATTCTGCCTTAGCAAGCAGTGTGATTATACCACAACCTCAGTCACAAATTCGCTCTCTATCCCCACCAACGGCAATGCCGAACCTTCCCACGCTCGCAATAATTGATGTTGCATTAAATTCAAGGTATCTAAACCTGGCACGCTGTCTGGCGTGTATTGCTGAGCAATGCGAGCAAGTTGTGTTAGCCCTAAACTGCTTTCAAGGCTTGAGCTGATTACTGCCATTAAATCTTGCGAATGAGCTTGTTGGATCAAATCCACACATTTTTCAAGCGAGCCGACCAGCGTGGGTTTAATGATGATAGCGGTCAGATTTTGCTCTTTTTTTACAACAAAATGAGGTTCTCGGACGGTTTCGTCCCACGCAATCGCAATGTTAGTTTGTTCTGCAAATTGGCGAGAAAGTTCGGGCGTTTGGCAAGGCTCTTCAATAAATTGAATGCGTGGCTTATGTTCATTTGAAATTTTTTCGGCAAATTTGACCGCTTGTTCCAGGCTCCATTGACGGTTTGCGTCTAATCTGAGCTGTAAATTTGGGAAATGAGAAAGCAATAAATTCGCTTGTTCGCCCTCTTTTTCGCTATCTACGCCTACTTTTAGCTTTCCAACCCGCTTTTCATTTTGGCTGAATGTTTTCTGCATTTTTGCTATATCACCATAACATAACACTGCAGATTGATAATTCCCCTGCTTGCCTAGCATATTATGAAGCTCAGCTAAGGCACAACTTAGCCCAAAAGCAACGGAAGGGAAAAGATTGACAAGCGAGCATTTTTTCCCGCTTCGCCAACCTTTTAGCCAGTTTTTTGCTTGATTTGCCGCTTGCTCTAAGGTTTCTTCACTGAAGGTGGGCAATGGTGCAATTTCACCCCAGGCGATTTCGCCATTTTCTTCAAGGCAGATCAATAAACCTTCTCGTTCGGTTAAGTTTTTTTTGCGTAACACTACGCCTGTTTGAATGGGGAATTGGTAACGGTATAACTTTACTTTTCGCATAAGCTATCCTTAAATTTGCAAAATTTTGCGATTATTTTATCGCTTATTGCCGCAAAGCCCTAATAAATTCACGCTAACTAGAAAAATCCTCTCTTTTCCGCTAAAATGATTCACAATTTTTACCCTTATTTTAATGAGAAACAGAATGTCTAACCAAAAACGAAAAATGCTTGTTACTTGTGCCTTGCCTTATGCTAACGGTGCAATTCATTTAGGTCATATGCTTGAGCATATTCAAGCGGATATTTGGGTACGTTTTCAGCGTATGCGTGGCAATGAAGTTCACTTTGTGTGTGCAGACGATGCTCACGGCACGCCAATTATGCTTAATGCAGATAAATTAGGCATTACCCCTGAGCAATTAATCGAAAAAGCGAAAGCCGACCACGAAGCAGATTTTGCAGGTTTTAATATTAGCTTTGATAACTATCACTCTACCCACAGCGAAGAAAACCGCCAAATCACAACTGAAATCTATAACACATTAAAAGTGAATGGTTTTATTAAGAGCAAAGTGATTTCTCAGCTTTTCGACCCTGAAAAGAATATGTTCTTGCCAGATCGTTTCGTGAAAGGCACTTGCCCGAAATGTAAAGCGGAAGATCAATATGGCGATAACTGCGAGGTGTGTGCTTCAACTTATAGTCCGATGGATTTAATTAATCCACGCTCGGCAGTTTCTGGCGCAACCCCTGTAGTCAAAGAATCTGAACATTTCTTCTTTGATCTACCAAGTTTTGAAGGAATGTTGAAAGAGTGGACACGTTCTGGCTCGCTTCAACCTGAAATTGCTAACAAAATGCAAGAGTGGTTTGAAAGTGGCTTGCAACAATGGGATATCAGCCGTGATGCTCCTTACTTCGGTTTTGAAATTCCAGATACAGAGAATAAATTCTTCTATGTTTGGTTAGATGCCCCTATCGGTTATATGGCATCATTCAAAAACCTGTGTGACCGCAAAGGCATTGATTTTGATGAATTCTGGAAGAAAGATTCTACCGCAGAGCTTTATCACTTTATCGGCAAAGACATTGTTTATTTCCACAGCCTATTCTGGCCAGCGATGTTGGAAGGCAGCGGTTATCGCAAGCCGACCAATGTGTTTGCTCACGGGTATGTAACCGTTGATGGGGCGAAAATGTCTAAGTCGCGAGGCACATTTATTCAAGCGAATACCTATTTGAAACATATCGACCCTGAATGTTTACGCTATTACTATGCAGCAAAATTAAACGATCGCATTGAAGATTTAGACTTCAGCCTCGATGATTTCGTGCAACGTGTAAATAGCGACATCGTGAATAAATTAGTGAACCTTGCCTCTCGTAACGCTGGCTTTATCGCTAAACGTTTTGATGGCAAATTAGCCTCAAAATTAGATGATGAAGAGTTATTCAATGAATTTATCTCTCAAGCAGAAACCATTGCGAATTTCTATGAAAACCGTGAATTTAATAAAGCAATTCGCACTATTATGGAATTAACTGATAAAGCGAACAAATACATTGATGATAAAGCCCCTTGGGTGATTGCCAAAGAAGAGGGCAAAGAGGCTGAATTACAAGCGGTTTGTTCAATGGGCATTGAGTTATTCCGTGTGTTAATGAGCTACTTAAAACCAGTATTACCAAAATTGGCTGAACGTGCAGAAGCCTTCTTACAAGCGGAATTGCGTTGGGATAATATCGCAACGCCATTATTAGATCATACCGTTGCACCATTTAAGTCTCTGTTCTCTCGCCTTGAGAAAAAACAGATTGATGCGGTAATTGACGAAACAAAAGCATTATTTGCTGATGCCCAAAAAGAAATAAAAAAAGAAGATAAGAAAGGAACACAAGCGGTGGAAAATACAGAAAATTCTGCAATCGAACCGATTGCCCCAGAAATTACCATTGATGATTTTGCAAAACTAGACCTGCGTGCAGCGAAAGTATTACATTGCGAAGCAGTTCCAAAATCAGACAAAATGCTCCGTTTTGAATTAGACTTAGGCGACCACAAACGCCAAGTGTTCTCTGGCATTAAAGCGGCTTATCCAAACCCTGAAGAATTAATCGGTCGATTCGTGGTTGTCATTGCTAACCTTGCGCCACGCAAAATGTCATTTGGGTTATCTGAAGGTATGATTTTATCTGCAGGAACTGGCGGTGCGAACTTATTCTTATTAGATGCAGACAGCGGTGTACAACCAGGTATGCAAGTAAAATAGGAGAATTGTGATGATTCAACAGACACTTTCTATTATTAAACCTGATGCGACACGCCGTAATTTAATCGGTAAAATTCTTTCGCATTTGGAAGAGAATGGGCTTGTGGTAAAAGCCCTGAAACGCTTGCATTTAACTCGTGAACAAGCAGAGGGATTTTATGCAGAACACAAAGGCAAAGAGTTCTTTGAACCTTTAGTAGAATTTATGACTTCTGCTCCTATTGTTGTTGCTGTATTAGAGGGCGAAAATGCGATTAGCCATTACCGCTCTTTAATGGGAGCAACAAACCCAGATAATCGTGAAAAAGGCACAATCCGTGATCTGTATGCGTTAAGTATGCGTGAAAACTCGGTACACGGCTCAGATTCTGAAGACTCAGCAAAACGTGAAATTGCTTATTTCTTCGTGCCGAGTGAGATTGTTTAATTAAGTGGATAAAAATAGGGGCAAATAATTATTTGCCCCTACACCTAACAATAAATAACTAAATATATTCTACACCGACAATATCAAATTCGACTTGTCCACCCGGTGTCGTAATACTTACGCTGTCGTCCACTTCTTTCCCAATTAAACCACGAGCGATTGGCGAATTTACAGAAATTAAGCCCTCTTTAATATTCGCTTCATCATCGCCCACAATGCGGTAAGTGACTTCTTCGTCCGTTTCTGCATTCACTAATTGAACGGTTGCCCCGAAAATCACTTTGCCGTTGTTGGTCATTTTGGTGACATCAATAATTTGAGCATTACCTAATTTGCCCTCAATTTCTTGAATACGACCTTCACAGAAACCTTGTTGCTCACGGGCTGCGTGATATTCAGCATTCTCTTTTAAATCGCCGTGTTCACGAGCTTCCGCAATCGCATCAATAATTTGCGGACGGCGTACGTTTTTTAAAAAATCCAATTCTTCACGCAGTTGCTCTGCACCACGCACAGTCATAGGAATTTGTTTCATTAAATCTGTTTCCTTACTAAAAATTATCGGTTTACGAATGAAATTGAAAGGGCTATTATTCAATTTCTAACTAAAAATTTCAACTCCCCTTTTATTATGATTTTTAAAAACGCCACTCGCTCTTTTTTTCAGAAATTTATCTTATCTACGCTCCTTATCCCAACCATTACACAAGCAGAAATTAATGTTAAAGAACTTATTCAAACCTTGCCAGCAGGCACTTCAGCCAGTTTTATTGCTAAGAATTTAGACACTAACCAGATTATCACACAACATCAAAGTGATGTTTTTATGCTACCGGCAAGCACTCAGAAAGTGTTTACAGCATTAGCAGCAAAATTAACCTTAAGTGATGATTTCCGCTTTCAAACCGCCCTTTTAACCAATGGCAATGTAGAAAATGGTGTACTAAAAGGCAACTTAATAGCTCGTTTTACCGGTGATCCTGAGCTTACAAGCGGTCAAATTTATCAATTAATTAGCAAATTAAAGCAACAAGGCATTACTAAAATTGAAGGGGATTTAATTTTAGATACCGCTGTTTTTGCCAGCCACGACAAAGCCTCTGGCTGGATTTGGAACGATTTAACAATGTGCTTTAATGCCCCACCGGCGGCGATTAATGTGGATCATAACTGTTTTTATGTCACCTTAAATGCCGACCAGCCCATTGGCGAATTTGCTAAAGTAAATGTGCCATCCGCTTACCCGGTGCAAGTGTTTAGCTCTGCTTATATTGTCGAGCCGAAAGAAGCCCCATTTTGTCAGCTTGATGTAGTGGTTCACGATAATAACCGCTATCAAATTAAAGGCTGTATGGCTCGCCAATCTAAGCCGTTCGGGTTAAGTTTTTCGGTGCAAGATCCGACCAATTACGGAGCGAATATCATCAACAAGCATTTAAAAAGTCTAGGTATTGAGTTTAACGGTCAGCTAAAAGAGCCTTTAACGCCACAAGTAGGCACAGTATTGGCTGAACACTACTCAGAGCCATTACCAGTCTTGCTGAAGAAAATGATGAAAAAATCGGACAATCAAATTGCCGATGCATTGTTTAGAACCGTTGCCAACAAACAACACAACCGCCCGGCATCATTCCAGTTAGGCAGTTATGTAATTCGACAACTTCTGAAATCAAAAGCCAATATTGATTTTAAAAACAGTGTAGTGGCTGATGGCTCAGGGCTTTCCCGCCATAATCAAATCAGTGCCAATACAATGCTGGAAACCCTTGAATATATCGCCAAAAATGAAGAAACCTTACAACTGTTTGAAACTTTCCCGATTGCAGGCGTGGACGGCACAATTTCCGGCAGAGGCTCAATTTCAACCGAACCGCTTGCCAAAAATCTAATTGCCAAAACCGGCTCGCTGAAAGGAGTTTACAACCTTGCCGGCTTTATGAAAAATGTGAGAGGCGAGCGAATTGCTTTCGTGCAATTTGTAAGCGGCTACTCCACAGGTGAGCTAGAAAGCAAAACCAAACGAGCTCCACTCAATACCTTTGAAAATCAGTTTTATATGGCGTTGTTTAATGAATAAGGAAGAAGATATTTATGGTTACTCATACTGTTATTGTTACCGATAGAGGACGAGATAATATTACGGTTTATACGAAAGAACCCGCTTTCTTTGTAATTGCTGATCGTACAGATTTCAATGCTCTCAAAAATTTAGAAGAGGCGAATAAAGCAGGTATTTATATCTTATTGGGCGAAAACAGACGATATATTGGGCAGGCTTCAGGTAAGATTTATGATCGTATTACAAAGCATATCAAAGACGAAACCAAAATTTGGTGGAATAAGATTATTTTCTTTGGTCGAGAAGATGGGCATTTAGATAAATCACAAACTGATTATCTTGAAAAAATGCTGATTAATGAATTTAAAAATACCGATTTAATTCTTGAAAATGGAACAATTGGCAACACGTCTTATATTGATAAAACCAGCAAAATCAAAGCCAAAAATGTATTTGATATTGTGCAAGAAATTATGGAAGAAGTGGCTCATATCAATATTTTTGAAAGTGAATTGAATGATGAGGAACAATTATCTGAAGAAGCACCATATTGTTGGATTGAACTTGCTGATGGCACTAAAATTTCAGGAAGAAATTTTAGAGATAATCAAAAAAACTTCTTCAAGCATTTATTAAATTCTCATTATCGAGAGCTAGTCGAAAACTACACCAGAAACGGAAAACCAACCTTAACACATTGTGTTGGCTCAGAGCCTTGTTACCGCCCAAATGGTATGGCATACACTACTAAACTTGAAGACGGTATTTATCTCTACACACATTCATCAACAGCTCAACGCCGTAAATCGATTCAATCTTTTGCGGATAATGTGGGACTAAATATAACTTTCTATTGGGAGTAAAACACAAGCGGTCGTAAATTTCTCACTTTTTACGACCGCTTGTTCTTAGTTAGGCAATCAAATCTCGATGACTTCGTTGCATTTTTACATCAATATAACTACAACTTGGTTTGACTTTTAAGCCTTTTTCTTGGGCAAAGGCAATCAGAGCATTATATAACTCCCCTGCTATTCCCTTGCCTTGAAAGGCTTCATCAACTCTCGTGGTGTACGCATCAATAACATTATCTTTAATGTAGCGATAACGCAGTATCCCAGCTTTTACGTTATTTTCCGTAAAATAAGCAAATTCAAAATTTTCTAGATTGTGTTTAATCATAAATCCTCCGTTTTTTCGCTATTCTACGCACTTTGAGAAGTTCTGCAAATAACGAATTTGCAAAGTTTACTAAAAATCTGACCGCTTGCAGATGAAAAAAGCAAACGTTTGCTTTATAATACTGCCCGTTTCATTTCAACTTTTAACTTCATTTTAAGGAACTTAGAAAATGGCGATTCAACAGGCGTTATTAAGTGTGTCCGATAAAAAAGGCATTGTCGAATTTGCTCGTGGGCTATCGGCTCGTGGGGTAAAATTACTTTCAACAGGAGGAACTGCAAAATTATTAGCAGATGCAGGCTTGCCTGTAACGGAAGTATCAGACTACACAGGTTTCCCTGAAATGATGGACGGTCGTGTAAAAACCCTGCACCCAAAAGTACACGGTGGGATTTTAGGTCGTCGTGGTACAGATGATGAGGTAATGAATCAACACGGCATTGAGCGTATTGATATGGTGGTGGTGAATCTCTACCCCTTCGCTCAAACTGTTGCTAACCCAAATTGTAGCCTTGAAGATGCAGTCGAAAATATTGATATTGGTGGCCCAACAATGGTGCGTTCTGCGGCGAAAAATCATAAAGATGTAGCGATTGTAGTGAATAATAACGATTTTGATGCCATTCTTGCTGAAATGGATCAAAATCAAAACAGCTTAACCTTAGAAACTCGTTTCAATTTAGCAATCAAAGCCTTTGAGCATACTGCACAATACGATTCAATGATCGCCAACTACTTCGGGCAAAAAGTACCGCCATATCAAGGGGCTGAGGAAGAAGATTTAACCCAAGTGTGCGGTCAATTCCCTCGTACTTTAAACCTCAACTTTGTGCGTAAACAGACAATGCGTTATGGCGAAAATGCCCATCAAAATGCGGCATTTTATGTGGAAAATGAGCTAAAAGAGGCATCTGTTTCAACGGCTAAGCAATTACAAGGCAAAGCCCTTTCTTACAATAATATTGCTGATACCGATGCCGCTCTTGAATGTGTGAAAGAATTTACAGAGCCAGCTTGTGTGATTGTAAAACACGCCAACCCTTGTGGCGTGGCGTTAGGTAAGGATATTTTAGAGGCTTATAACCGAGCTTATCAAACTGACCCAACTTCCGCATTCGGTGGCATTATCGCCTTTAACCGTGAATTAGATGGCGAAACAGCCCAAACGATTGCAGAACGTCAATTCGTGGAAGTAATTATTGCCCCAACCGTTTCAACAAAAGCGAAGGAAGTGTTAGCCAGCAAGAAAAATGTGCGTGTGCTTGAATGTGGCGAGTTCTCAACGGCTCAAAAACGTTTAGATTTCAAACGTGTAAATGGCGGCTTATTAGTCCAAGATGCGGATCAAGGTTCTGTTTCTCTCGATGATTTGCAAGTCGTTTCCGAGCGTAAGCCAACAGAAGCTGAATTAAAAGATTTACTCTTCTGCTGGAAAGTGGCGAAATATGTGAAATCAAATGCGATTGTCTATGCGAAAGATGGGCAAACTATCGGTATTGGTGCAGGGCAAATGAGCCGTGTTTATTCAGCGAAAATTGCGGGCATTAAAGCAGAAGATGAAGGCTTACAAGTGGCAGGCTGCGTGATGGCATCGGATGCTTTCTTCCCATTCCGTGATGGTATTGATGCAGCGGCAAAAGTCGGTATTACTTGTGTTATCCACCCAGGTGGTTCAATGCGTGATCAAGAAGTAATTGATGCTGCAAACGAACACGGTATGGCGATGGTATTAACCGGAATGAGACATTTCCATCATTAATATTTAGTTAAACTAAAAGGCTATCTTGTTAAAAGATAGCCTTTGCTTATTTAATCACAGGGTAAGACTTTAATCGCTAGACCACCCGTTGAAGTTTCACGGTATTTTGCGTTCATATCCCGACCTGTTTCATACATCGTTTCGATCACTTTATCTAAACTCACTTGTGGCGAAGAAGTTCGACGTAATGCCATTCGACTTGCATTAATCGCTTTGACTGACGCTATCGCATTTCGCTCAATACAAGGCACTTGTACTTGTCCGCCAACAGGATCGCAAGTTAAGCCGAGATTATGCTCCATCGCAATTTCTGCCGCCATACAAACTTGTTCTGCACTACCGCCCATAATTTCAGTAAGCCCTGCTGCTGCCATTGAACAAGCTACCCCCACCTCGCCTTGACAACCTACTTCTGCCCCAGAAATCGATGCATTCATTTTGTAAAGAGAACCTATCACACTGGTTGTGAGTAAATAACGCTCAATTGTTTCTTGGTTAAGTTGGGCGATAAATTTCTGATAATAAGCTAATACCGCAGGCACAATTCCACAAGCACCATTAGTTGGGGCGGTTACCACTCGTCCACCTGCAGCATTTTCTTCATTAACCGCAAGAGCAAACATATTAACCCAGTCGATAATTTGCATAGGATCAGTATTAAATTTGCTGTTAGCTTCTAACATTCTGCGTAATGAGCAAGCTCGGCGAGCTACTTTAAGTGGACCAGGCAATAATCCCTCTGTATGAACACCTCGTTCAATGCAGGCTTCCATTGTTTGCCAAATCATTGCGAGATAATCCGAAATTTCTTCTTTTGAGCGTAGTGCCAACTCATTTTTCCACACAATTGAGGAAATAGGCAACCCATTCTCTTTACAGTGATGTAGCAAATCAGCCGCATTGCGATAAGGAAAAGGCACAGAGACATCGCTCTCTTTGACCTTTTCAAAATTTGCCTCATCAACAATAAATCCGCCACCAATTGAGTAATAAGTGTTTTCAAATAAGATTTCTTCGCCACTTAAAGTGGTGAACTTCACGCCATTTTCGTGTAGCGGCAAGAAATCATTATGAAAAGGCATATCTTCAAAAAAATCAAATTGAATCTGCTTAGCTTCATTACTACTTTCTGCAACCACCAGTTGCTTATTTTGTTTTAAGCTTTCAATGGTGCTATCGATACGTTCAATATCCACATTATGGGGTAAATAACCCATTAGCCCCATAATAATAGCAATATCAGTATTATGTCCACGTCCTGTCAGGGATAGCGAGCCATAAACATCAACCCTCAAGCGATCAAGTTTTGCCAAAAGTTTGCGATTTTGCAACTCATCAACAAATTCTTTTGCCGCTTTCATCGGTCCAACTGTATGGGAACTGGAAGGTCCAATCCCCACTTTAAACATATCAAATACGCTAATCATAAACACGTCCCACAATAAAATCAAAAGTGTGCATTTTACTCGAATTACAGTAATCCGTACACAATGGCTGAAATTGCAATACAGCCCATAACGAATACAAAAATCTGTCCAAATTCATTTTTAAAGCGAGCAAGGGCTGGCACTTTGTAAACAGCATACACCGGCATAATAAATAAAATCATCGCAATAATTGGACCACCTAAGCTCTCAATAAAACCTAAAATACTTGGGTTAATAGTTGCAACAATCCATAAAATGACTAAGAAAATAGCAGCTGTAATTTTGCGGAATTTGTTTGGTTCAATAGGTTCTTTACGCATTTGATTCACTAAACCTTCTAATCCCTCACGAGCCCCTAAATAATGCCCAAAGAATGAGCTACCAATCGCTAAAAATGCCACTAATGGTCCGAAATAGGAAATAATCGGATTATCGAATTTATTTGCTAAGTATGACAAAATCGAGATATTTTGTACTTTTGCTTCGGCTAATTCTGCTGGTGTTAGCGTCAGCACACAGCTAAACACAAAAAACATTACAAATAATACTAAGATAAATGCGGTAGAGCGTAACACTTTAGCTGCTTCAGTTTCTGTTTTATGCTCATCTTGGTAATGTTTTTGTTGAGAGAGTGCAAATGAGGAAATCGCTGGTGAATGGTTGAAAGCAAAAACTAAAACCGGAATCGTTAGCCAAAGTGTAGTTAAGAAATCGCTAGTAGTTGGCATTTGTTGTAACGCCGCAGTATTCCATTGCGGAATAAGATAAATGGATAAACCAAATAAAATTAATACCAACGGATATACTAAACAAGTTGTAATTTTTAGCATTACTTCTTCGTTAAGCAACATCACACCAATCATAGCGACAATTAAAATAAAGGATAATACTGCTCTAGACGGTGGCGTTATGTGGAGCTGATTTTCGATAAAAGAACTAACAGTATTCGTAATTCCAACACCATAAATCAGTAAAATTGGGAAAATAGCAAAAAAGTAAAGCAACGTAATCAATTTACCTGCTTGTTCACCAAAATGCTCTCGTACAACAGATGTGATATCACTTCCTTTGTTTTTTGATGATAGCACAAAGCGTGTTAAACCACGATGAGCTAAATAAGTCATTGGACCGACTAATAAGGTCATAACAACTAATGGATAAAATCCACCCATACCTGCATTGATAGGTAAAAATAAAACTCCAGCTCCCACTGCAGTACCGAATAAATTAAGTACCCAAGTAAGAGAAAAACGTTGAGATGGCGTAGCCATAATAATCTCCTTTTTATAAAGCTAATAAAACAATGCTATATTAGCTCTATCAACAAAGAAGGCAACGTCTTTTTACTCATTTTGAGGTATGCCTATCAAAATAAGAAAAGGGGCTGTCCTAGATAACGACTAAAACTTCCATTTAGGTTAAGATAACCTTATGAGAAAAAGTCGTCTAAGTCAGTACAAACAACATAAACTCATAGAGCTGTTTGTAGCAGGCGTAACTGCT
>NZ_JBGTYY010000031.1:0-23456 GCF_041807705.1 Mannheimia kashgarensis | reverse complement strand
GCGGTTACGCCTGCTACAAACAGCTCTATGAGTTTATGTTGTTTGTACTGACTTAGACGACTTTTTCTCATAGGGTTATCTTAACCTAAATGGAAGTTTTAGTCGTTATCTAGGACAGCCCCTAAAAGTTAGATAAGACAAAAGGCGACTTTCAGTCGCCTTTTTAGCTTATATACTTGATATCTACTTTTATCCACTAGAGACCCATAACATTATCGCCAACACCTGTGGCAACATTATGCGTAAAAACATTACGAGTGGGTAAACCGTTGCGTAAGAGAGGGCGGCTGCTCCATTACCTTCTTTGATTTCGTTGGCAAAAGCAAGGGCTGGAGGGTCTGTCATTGAACCTGCAAGCAATCCGCAAAGGCTTAGATAGTTCATTTTGGCATAAATTCTAGCAATTAAGCCTGTAATCATAAGCGGCAAGAATGTGATGATTGCACCAAAGAGAACCCACTCCATACCTTCACTGCTAAGTAAGGTTTCAAGAAATCGTCCCCCTGATTTTAAGCCTACAACAGCAAGAAATAGCACGATACCAATTTCACGCAACGCAAGGTTCGCACTCGGTGGCATAAACCAATAGAGTTTGCGGAAGCTGCCAATTCTAGCCAAAATAAGAGCGACTAAAAGCGGCCCACCTGCTAAGCCAAGTTTTAATGCAACAGGAAAGCCCGGTAAATAAATCGGGATAGAACCTAGCAAGACACCTAAACCGATCCCAATAAAAATAGGCAACATTTGAACTTGTTGTAATTTTGACTGAGCATTGCCAATAATCGTCATTACCATTTCAATATCTGCTTGGCGACCAACTAAATTCAGTACATCACCGAATTGCAAGCTCATATCGCCTGTTGGAACTAACTCTACCCCGGCACGATTAAGGCGAGAAATCACAACATCATATTTCCCTTTCAGCATTAACTGGCGAATTTGCTTGCCAAATACTTTTTCGTTAGTAACCACAGCTCGTTCCGAGCGATAAATTGTGCCTTTTGTTGAAACAGATACATCAGCTACTTCACCTAAAATAATTTGCATTTTATTCAGTGATGCCTGATCGCCCACTAAATGTAATATATCGCCAACTTGTAATACTGTATCCACTCGGGGAATTGAGAGTTCTTCACCTCTTTTTAAACGTGAATAGGATACTTCGTGTAAATCAAAATCAGGCAGTTCTTTGAGTGTTAAACCATTAATGTTTGGGTTGGTTAAACGCACATTTAAAGTACTAAGCTGCTCCTTGCCTTGATTTTGAACTTGGTTAAAGGCTTCTGCTTCTTTATCTATATTAATTTTTAAGATGATGCGAATTAACCACATTGTCAGCAAAATCCCGATAATCCCAAACGGATAAGCAATGGCATAGCTCATACCCATAATTTCGGTTACACTTTCTCCACTTAATTCAGCAAGCACTTGCTGCCCAGCACCGAGAGAAGGCGTATTCGTTACCGCACCAGAGAAAATCCCGAGGATAACAGGTAGAGGCACGTTGAAAAATTTATGAAGAAGGACAACCAGAACACCGCTTAACAGCACAATCAAAACAGCAAAACCATTAAGTTTTAAGCCTGAATGTTTAAGAGAGGAGAAGAATCCCGGACCAACTTGGATCCCTATTGAGTAAACAAATAAAATTAAACCAAATTCTTGAATAAAATGAAGGGTATGAGCATCGAGCTTAACGCCAAATTCTGACATAAAGTGGGAAACGAATAACCCACCAAATAATACTCCACCAATACCTAAACCAACACCTCTAATTTTGATATGACCAATCCATAATCCCAACACTGCCACTAAAGATAGTAAACTGACAGTCAGTGCAATATCACTCATTACAGCCTCTCTTAAATACCAACACCTCAAAAATGGTGGATAAATTTTAGCAAATCTCAACAATCAAAAATGCGATCTACATCACAAAAAATAAATATTGATAGCATCACTCCAAATTTTAATTGTCAAAAAAGCTCCCTAATTTTAAAAAAATTCTCGACAACACTATTTTTTTGAGTAAATTAAATGCTATTTTTATTACTTAAGGAAAATACAATGCTATCAAACGAAGTTTTTATTTCGATTATCGTATTGTTAGTGCTCAGCTTACTCAGAATTAATGTAGTTATCGCATTAATTATTTCAGCATTAACCTGCGGTTTAATCGGTAATTTAGGGGTTGAAGGTGCTGGTTTTGCCGAGGCATTAGAAAAAACTATCAAAAGTTTCACCGGTGGCTTAGGCGGCGGAGCAGAAACCGCAATGAATTACGCAGTTCTCGGGGCTTTTGCAGTAGCACTTTCAAAATCAGGTGTAACGGATTTATTGGCTTATAAAGTGATTAAATCATTTGGACATAGTCCATCAGGTCGTTCTGTAACCTGGTTTAAATATATTGTGTTATTTGTGTTAGTAGCATTCTCAATGTCTTCACAAAATTTAATTCCAATTCACATTGCCTTTATTCCAATCTTAATTCCACCACTATTAAGTGTGATGAATAAATTAAAGATTGACCGCCGTGCCGTTGCTTGTGCTTTAACATTTGGCTTAACCGCTACTTATATGTTAATTCCGGCGGGTTTCGGGCAAATCTTTATTGAGAGTATTTTAGTAAAAAACATTAACCAAGCAGGTGAGCCATTCCAATTGGTAACAACAACCGCTGAAATGACAAAAGCGATGTTTATTCCTGTATCTGGTATGATTATTGGATTACTTTTTGCATTCTTTGTGTCATACCGCAAACCTCGAGTGTATATAGAAAACACACCTGAGCCAGCTATTGATGATATTGAAACTCGAGTAGCTAACGTTAAACCTTTCCATATTGGTATTAGTATTTTAGCGATTATTGCCACCTGTTCGGTACAATTAGCAACAAATTCAACTATTATTGGTGGCTTAATCGGCTTAGTCATTTTTGCTTTAGGTGGCGTATTCAAACTGAAAGAAAGTAATGATGTATTTTCAGCCGGTTTACGTTTAATGGCGATGATCGGCTTTGTGATGATTGCCGCTTCAGGCTTTGCCGGCGTGGTCAATTCAACAGGCGGTGTGCCGGCATTAGTAGAAAGCCTGCGTGATGTGATTTCTTCAAAAGAAATGGCAGCCTTGTTAATGTTAGTGGTTGGCTTATTTATTACGATGGGTATCGGCTCTTCATTCTCAACGGTGCCAATTATTACCTCAATTTATGTGCCGCTTTGTGTCTCTTTTGGTTTCTCGCCGCTTGCTACAATGGCGATTGTCGGTGTTGCAGCCGCATTAGGTGATGCAGGTTCACCAGCATCAGACTCTACACTTGGCCCAACATCAGGCTTAAATGCTGACGGCAAGCACGACCACATTTGGGATTCTGTTGTACCAACCTTTATCCACTTCAATATTCCACTATTAGTGTTCGGTTGGATTGCAGCAATGACACTTTAAGTTATAATAAGCAAAATTTTGCGAGAAAAAGACCGCTTGTAGAGATGACAAGCGGTCTATTTTCATTTATTTTTTACAAACTCAGGTTATATAGAATGAAATTTATCTCTTTTAATATCAATGGCTTGCGTGCTAGACCTCATCAACTTGAAGCCATTATTGAAAAACACCAACCCGATGTATTGGGGCTGCAAGAAATCAAAGTTGCTGATGAAGATTTTCCTTATGATTTAGTTAATCATTTAGGCTATCACGTTTTCCATCACGGGCAAAAAGGACATTATGGTGTCGCCTTATTGACGAAAAAAGAGCCGCTTGCTGTGCGTAAAGGTTTCCCAACTGATGTGTTAGATGCCCAAAAACGAATGATTATGGCAGATATAGAAACCGATTTCGGCGTTTTAACCGTGTTAAACGGCTATTTCCCACAGGGGGAAAATCGCAGCCACGAAACCAAATTCCCGGCAAAACAAAAATTCTATGCTGATTTGCAGAACTACTTGGAAAGCGAATTAAAGCTGGAAAATCCGATTATTATTATGGGCGATATGAACATCAGCCCGACTGATTTGGATATCGGCATCGGCGAGCCAAACCGCAAACGCTGGCTGCGTGACGGTAAATGTTCGTTTTTACCTGAAGAGCGTGAATGGTTAGACCGTTTACACAGCTATGGTTTAGTGGATACTTTCCGTGTCGCCAACCCGGATGTAAACGATAAATTCTCTTGGTTTGACTACCGCTCAAAAGGCTTTGATGATAACCGTGGGCTGCGGATTGACTTAATTTTAGCCTCTAAAATGCTTGCCGAACGTTGTGTCGAAACCGGCATTGATTTAGAGATTCGGGCAATGGAAAAACCATCTGACCACTCCCCTGTTTGGGCAACCTTTAAATAAAGTTGCAAAAAAATCCGAGTTTTCAACCGCTTGTCAGTTTTTAGCCCTACAAGCGGTTATTTTTTCTCACTTTTTTGCACTTTTTACGCTGTACTATATCCCTATTCAAATCTGTGCTACAATCAAACACTATTTTTAGATTATTTTTGGATTATGAACAAACGTTTAACCGTTATTTTACTGATTATTGTTGCCGTGCTTGGTGGCTGGTATTACAGCTTACAAGAGAAAGAGAATACGGGGCTTGATCAGCTTATTAAAAAGGAAGGGCAGCCTGAATATGTGGGAAATAAAATGTCCACCACCGTTTATGATTTAAAAGGAAACCCACAATATTTCGCTCAGGCTTCTGAAATTAAACGCTACGAATCGACTGAACGCACTGAATTTTTTAAGCCTTTTATTGAGCTTTTTGCCAAAGAATCGACACAAAAACAGTGGAAAGTGAGTGCCGATTATGCGGAAATTACCAAAGAAAAACTGTTGAATTTAAAAGGGAATATCAAACTTGATGCGTTAGATCCTGCATCACGTTTACAGCAAATCACTACCGATACGTTAACTGTTGATTTAAACACGCAGGATATTTTTACCGAAAGTACGGTCAAATCGATAGGTTCCGGTTTTACTACAACGGGGGTTGGATTAAAAGGTAACTTAAAACAACAAGTTGCGACTTTGCAAAAAGATGTAAAATCTTACATTGAACCGACGATTATTAAAGAAACCAAAGAATAATTTGCTTGGAACAAGGAATAAAAATGAAATTAATATTTAAATCTATTTTAGTGAGCGTGCTACTAAGTAGCAGCTTTTCTGCTTATGCTCTAAAAGGCGATACCGATCAGCCGATTAACATTGATTCGGGTAGCCAATCGTTGGACATGACGAACAATATCGTCACTTTTAGCGATAATGTCGTTATCACTCAAGGGTCGATTAAAGTGACCGCAGCAAACGTCAAAATCACCCGTCAAGAAGGTAAAAAAGAAACTATTGACGCTACAGGCTCACCTGTAACATTCCAACAAACCTTAGATAACGGTAAACCGGTAAACGGTAAAGGCAACAGCGTTCATTATGATTTAAACTCTGAATTTTTAACTCTGATTGGCAATGCGGAACTCAAACAACAAGGTAGCTTTATTAAAGCCAATAAAATTACCTATGATGTGAAAAAACAACAACTTAAAGCTACCAGTGGCGGTAAAGCCCGAGTGAAAACCGTGCTAATTCCAAATGAACTTCAAGATAACAAGAAAAAATAAGGTTAAATGATATGTCTGTGCTTTATGCCGAACATTTAGCAAAAAGCTATAAACAACGCCAAGTGGTAAAAGACGTCAGCCTGAATGTCAAATCAGGCGAAATCGTGGGTTTGCTCGGTCCGAACGGTGCAGGTAAAACCACCACTTTCTATATGGTTGTGGGTTTGGTTCGTCACGACCACGGCACAATCCGTATTGATGATGAAGATATCAGCACATTACCAATGCACGACCGTGCAAAACAAGGTATTGGCTATCTTCCACAAGAGGCTTCGATTTTCCGCCGTTTAAGCGTGTATGATAATTTAATGTCTGTACTGCAAGTGCGTAAAGATATTAATAACGAACAGCGAAAAGCCCGTGCAGAAGAGCTGATCGCCGAGTTCCACATTGAACATATCCGCAATAGCTTAGGACAATCGCTTTCTGGTGGTGAACGCCGCCGTGTGGAAATTGCCCGTGCATTGGCGGCAAATCCTAAATTTATCCTGTTAGATGAGCCTTTTGCAGGGGTTGATCCCATCTCGGTAATCGACATAAAAAAAATTATCGTGAATTTAAAAGAACGTGGTTTAGGTGTATTAATTACTGACCATAACGTGCGTGAAACCTTAGATGTGTGCGAGCGTGCTTATATTGTAGGGAGCGGCGAGATGATTGCCAGCGGTACGCCACAACAAGTGCTTGAAAACCCTGATGTAAAACGTGTTTATTTAGGCGATCAATTCAAACTTTAACTAAATCTCCTTTTTAGGGGATTTCATCTTTAGATGAAAAATTATGACAAAATTAACGGAATTTTTAAGCCCTGAGAATATTCGTCAGGGTGTATTAGTTTCAAGTAAAAAACGGGCATTAGAGTTAGTTGGAAAAGTGGTTGCGGAATCTATTAATCACGCTAAACAACATTCGCACGAAGAGAGTGAAATACTCTGCCCTATTGAATGCTTTAGTAATCTCTTTAAACGGGAAAAGCTCGGCACAACCGGGTTAAATCAAGGGATTGCTCTTCCTCACGCCAAATTACCCGCTTGTGAATCCGTAATACTTGAAAAGCCCACCGCCATATTCTTGCAATTAGAAGAAGCGATTGATTACGAAGCACAAGACCATAAAGACGTTGATTTAATCTATGCTATTATGTTCCCGGAAAATAGCTGCGAACAATATAAAGGTTGCTTACCACAAATTGCTAAACAATTATCAGATAAATCCTTATTAAAACAGCTCCGAGCAGCAGAGTCAGCAGAAGATATTTGGCAGATTTTAGTGTATGCTGATAATCACCCCAAAGATCAAGAATAATAGTGAGGCAATATGGAATTAATCATTATCAGCGGGCATTCCGGCTCGGGTAAGTCAGTTGCATTAAGAGCATTAGAAGACACAGGCTATTACTGCGTGGACAATATTCCTTTGGCGTTAATTCCAACCTTAACTTACTACCTTGCCCAAGAAAATCGTTCCGCAGTCATCAGCTTAGATATTCGCAATTTGCCGAATACACCGAATGCGATTGAAGAATTACTCACTCAGCTTGAGCCCTTGAATGCTAAATTTATCTTCTTAGATTGCGATCGTAATACGCTCATTCGCCGTTATAGCGACTCTCGCCGCATTCACCCACTTTCTACACAAGATGATCTTTCGTTAGAAGGGGCTATTGATCTCGAACGGAAATTACTCGAACCGTTAGTGCAAAATGCGAACTATATTATTGATACCAGTAACCTCTCTTCACACGAATTGGCAGAAAATCTACGCCATTTATTACAAGGTTCGAGTGATAAAGAGCTAAAAATTATTTTCCAATCTTTCGGTTTTAAATATGGCTTACCTGCCGATGCCGATTATGTGTTTGATGTTCGCTTTTTACCAAATCCACATTGGAATCCTGAGCTTCAGCCAATGACAGGCTTAGAACAGCCTGTAATTGATTTTTTAGAACGCCAAACCGATGTACATAATTTCATCTACCAAACACGCAATTATTTAGAAATGTGGCTGCCAATGTTAGAGCAAAATAACCGTAGTTACCTGACTATTGCCATTGGTTGTACTGGCGGCAAACATCGCTCTGTATTTATTGCCGAGCAATTAGCAAAATATTTCCAAGCGAAAGGTAAGAATGTGCAAATTCGCCATAAAAGTTTGGAAAAACATCATAAATCAACAAATTAACCCGTAGGGGAGGGTCCTGTGCCCTCCCTCATTTTCAATCATTTTTAGGGCGGGCACAGGGCACCGCCCCTACAACTCATTATGAAATCTGCAGATATCGTTATTATTGGCGGCGGAATGGTTGGGCTTGCTCTTGCAGGGCTATTAAAAGAGACCGACTGCCAAATCACAATTATTGAAAAAAACACACCTCAATTTGATGATAGCAAAACTTACCATCGAGTTAGTGCTATCAATGCCTCAAGCCAAAAAATGTTGGAGCAAATTGGCGCATTCCAGCAAATTCCTGAATATCGTCTTTCTCCTTATACCGAAATGTTTGTATGGGAAAAAGATAGCTTTGCCAACATTCATTTTGATAATAACGATGCTGAAATTAAGCAGTTAGGCTTATCGCAACTTGGCTTTATTATTGAAAATGCGGTTATCCAACACGCTCTTTGGCAGCAGATTTCTAAGCAATCCAATGTGGAATATATTATCGCAACCCCGAAAACATTAGGTGTAAGCGAAAATGGGGCATTTTTAACACTCGATAACGGCGAGATGATTTCAGCTAAATTAGTGGTGGGTGCTGATGGAGCAAATTCTTGGGTGCGTAATCAAACTAAAATCCCTTTAACCAGCAAAGATTATCAACACACCGCTTTAGTATGCAATGTAAAAACAACCGAAGCACACGGGAAAACAGCTCGTCAGATTTTTGCTGAAGATAGCATTTTAGCCTTCCTGCCGATGGCTGATGAAAATCTCTGCTCTATTGTTTGGTCACTTCCACCGAATAAAGCGAATGAATTAAAAAATGCAAGCGAAGAGGAGTTTAATAAGGCATTAACTATCGCATTTGATAATAAACTCGGCTTATGCGAATTGCAAAGTTTGCGTGAAATTTACCCGCTTACCGCACGCTTTGCCCGTGATTTTGCGCAATCTCGCATTGCATTAATTGGCGATGCAGCCCACACTATCCACCCATTAGCAGGACTTGGAGTAAATTTAGGCTTTGCCGATGCTAAAACACTGGCAGATGAAATCCAAAAGCATATTAGCAACGGTAACGATCTTAGCGAATATCGCCATTTACGTCAATTTGAACGCATTCGCAAAGCAGAAGCAGTCAAATTATTAACCGCAATGGAAGGACTAAAACAGCTTTTCAATGACAACCACCCATTGAAAAAATTAGTAAGAGGCGTTGGATTAAGTATGACCAATCAACTCCCTTTTGCCAAAAAGCTATTAATTCAACAAGCCATTTATCTATAAAATGTAAATTAGATTGAAATAGCGTAAAGATTTCATCTTTTATGAACTAATTTTAAGACTATCTGTCTATTAGTTGGTACAATAACCGCCCCTTTTGGGTTTTATTTTTATATTCTTTGAGGAATTATTTTAATGAACAAATTTACTAAAATTAGTGCAACCGCTTTAGTGGCTTTATTTTTAGCAGCTTGTGAAAAGCCGGCACAAAAAGTAGAAGAAACTGCACCAGTACAAACAACTATAGAAACCACCAAATCAGCAGAAACAACTCAAATTGCAACACCAAGTGAGGCAGCAAAAGCTGATTACCAGAAATTAGCAACTTGGAACGCAGAACAAAAGAAATCAATGCAAGCAGCACAAGCTGAATTACAACAAAAATTAGCAACGCAAGATCCTAAACAAATGCAAGAAGGCTTAGTGGCATTCAATCAAAAAGTAGAAGCAACTGTAAAAAGTTTAGACGCTGTTGATGTATCTGATGCTCAACTGAAAGAATTAAAAGAGAAAAGTAAATCAGCTCTAACACTTTCAAGCGAAGTGCTTAACGAGCAAGTAAAAGTGTTAGCAAACCCAACTGATGAAGCACTAAGACAATCAGCACAGAAAAAAGCTGAAGCATTAATTGAAGTAAATACTGAGTTACAAAGAATTAGTGCTGAAGTAGAAAAAAGATTTTCAGCTAAATAATTAGTATAATATCGAAAGCTAGAGATTTTGCTCTAGCTTTTTTTACGGACTTAAGGACGATTATGAACACACTTTCTAAAATTAGTTTATCTGCATTATTTGCAGTTTTTTTGACCGCTTGTGAAAAACCGACTACTGAACCAAGCAAACAAAAACCGGAGCAAACACAAGCCTCTGAGGTAAAAAAAGAAGAAGTTAAGTCGGCAAATACCGGTGCAGCAGATTATCAAATCTTCCGTGATTGGCAAGATACTCAAGAAAAAGCATTAAATGACGCTATTCAAACAGCAACAGATGGTCTTACAGAAAAACAAAAAGCTGATCCTACAGTTATGCAAGAAACGGTTAATAAAACATTACTAGCCCAGCTTGATAGCATTAAGGCAAGTGCTGAAGCCCTAAATATTCAAAATAGTGAAGTAAAAGCACTTAAAGACAAAATACTGGAAGTGCTTACTTTAGGTACTCAAATGATTATTGAAGGGGCTAGTATGGAGAAAAATCCAACCCCTGAAGCCCATAAAACCTTCGGCAAACTACAAACTAAACTTAATCAGTTAGCGGAAGAAGGACAAACACTGGAGAATGCATTAAGAGCAAAATATGCCCAGGTTCCTCAACCTGAAGTAGCACCAGCAGAAGCAAAACCTCAAGAAGCAGCTCCGACTGAAACTACTCCAACAGAAGCAACTACACAATAAAAAATAAGGCATAGTTTTATCGCTATGCCTTACTTCTATCTAGGTAATCTCTATATTACCAACCTTTTACCACACCACCGTTAAATAATTTTAACGCTTCTTGGAACACTTCTTCAGTTTGGAATGATTTCACGAAAGTTTGTAAACGTGGGTCATCTTTGTTGTCTTCACGGCTAACCACTAAATTCACATACGGAGAATCTTTAGATTCTACGATGATACCATCTTTATCCGGGCTTAAACCTGCTTGACCTGCGTAGGTATTGTTGATAATTGCTAATTCAACATCATCTAGCATACGGGTTAACAATGCGGTATCAGCTTGAACAATTTTGATATTTTTCGGATTTTCAATAATATCGTTTTCTGTTGCGAATACGTTGTTAGGATCTTTTAACTTTAACAATCCGTGAGCCTGAAGTAATAGCAACGCACGAGCGGTGTTACTTGCATTGTTTGGAATAGCAACTTGTGCACCATCTTGTAATTCAGAGATATTTTTAATTTTTTTAGAGTATGCTGCAATTGGCCATACTAACGTATTGCCGATAATAGCTAATTTATAGCCACGATCTTTCATTTCTTGTTCCATATATGGCACAGTTTGGAAAGCGTTCGCATCTAAATCTTTTGCGTGTAATGCAGCATTTGGTTGAGTGTATTCAGTGAATTGCACTAATTCTACTTCTAAGCCATATTTCTCTTTGGCAATTTTCACTGCAACTTCAGTCATTTGGGCTTCAGGCCCAGTCATAACCCCAACTTTTAACGGGGCTTGTTTTTCCGCTTTAGCTGTTGCTGCGGTTTGTGCTTTGTCATCTTTACAAGCAGTCAGAGTTAGTGCAGACACTAACGCCACGCCTAATAATTTTTTAAAGTTCATATTTGCTCCTATGCAACGTTTTGAGTATAAAAAAGGCGATTAAACAAGCGTTTAACCGCCGTTAAATTGGATTACCAACCTTTTACCACACCGTCTTTAAAGTGTTTTTGTGCTTCCTGGTAAACTTCTTCAGTTTGGTAAGATTTAATAAAGTTTTGTACATTTGCTGCCTCTTTATTGTCTTGGCGGGCAACAATAATATTCACATATGGCGATTCTTTATCTTCTACAAATACACCGTGATCTTGGGTATTTAAACCTACTTGCCCTGCGTAAGTATTGTTTACTACCGCTAAATCAACATCGTCCAATGCTTTCGCTGCAACTGAAGTATCCACTTCTTTAATTTTTAAGTTTTTCGGATTTTCGATAATATCTAACGAAGTTGAGAATAAGTTAGTGTTATCTTTTAACTTAATTAAGCCTTGTTTCTCTAATAAAATTAAGGCACGGGCTAAGTTTGAAGGGTCATTTGGCACTGCAATTACCGCTCCTTCTGCTAACTCAGCAGCACTTTTTACTTTTTTAGAGTAACCTGCTAATGGATAAACAAAGGTATTACCTACAATCACTAAGTTATTTAACCCTTTTGATTGGCTGTCTTTATCTAAATAAGGTTTGTGTTGGAAGGCATTTGCATCTAAATCGCCCTTGCTTACTGCGGTATTTGGTAATGCGTAATCGTTGAATAATACGAACTCAACTTCCAAACCATATTTCTCTTTTGCAATTTGTGCTGCACGTTCTGCAACAGTATGCTCAGGACCAGACATTACCCCTACTTTGATTTTTGCAGAAGCCGGAGCTGCTGCAGGCTCTGCTTTCTTCTCATCTTTACACGCCGTTAATGCTAATGCAGAAACCAATGCTACACCTAAAATCTTCTTGAAACTCATAAAAAACCTCTACTTATAAAAAATTAACGATGATCATAACGTTTTGCTAAGGTATCGCCTAATTTTTGGCTTACCATTACAATCGCTACAATAATGATAGTTGCAATCCACTTTACATAGACCATATTACGGTGTTCACCGTAACTAATGGCTAAATTACCTAAACCGCCGCCACCCACAGCTCCTGCCATTGCAGAATAGCCGATTAACGCAACTAGGGTTAAAGTAATACCGTTGATCAAAATCGGCAAAGATTCCGGCAGGTAGAATTTTGTAACGACTTGCGAATTCGTTGCCCCCATTGATTTTGCCGCTTCTGTTAATCCGGACGGAATTTCAAGCAACGCATTTGAAGTTAAACGTGCAAAAAACGGAATGGCAGACACGCTTAAAGGAACAATCGCCGCCGTTGTGCCAAGTGTTGTGCCAACAATTAAGCGAGTAAAAGGCAATAAAATAATCAACAAGATAATAAACGGAATTGAACGCCCGATATTAATAACCACATCTAAAATTTGATGCAATCTTTGATTTTCTAAAATTTCACCTTTACCTGTTAAAAAAGCTAAAAAACCAATCGGCAAACCAATAATGACCGCCAATGCTGTCGCCACAAAGCCCATATAGATAGTCTCAAAAGTAGATTCCCATACTAAGCCCCACATTTGTGGCGTCATCTCTCTTAAAAAATCAGCCCACATAGCCTAACACCTCTACTTTTACATTATTATCCATTAAATAAAATTTTGCTTCTGCAATAGAATCCGGATTACCACTAACTTCTGCAATCACAAACCCAAATTTCACTCCACCTGCATAGTCAATTTGCGACATCAAAATACTAAAATCAATACCGAATTTTTTTGATGCTGTTGAGAGCAGCGGAGCATCAACCGAACGCCCAGTAAACTCAAATTTGATAATTGGTTTGCTATTTTCCGTTGGTGAGTTTAAAAGTTGCTCTCTATACTCCTGCGGCAAATCAAAATGGAATGTTGATTGAATAAATTTTTGAGCCAGTTCTGTTTTCGGGTTTGAGAAAACTTCACTTACCGAACCGGATTCAATCAACTGACCTCTATCAATTACCGCCACACGATCACAAATACGTTTCACCACTTCCATTTCGTGCGTGATTAACAAAATGGTTAAACCTAAACGTTTATTAATATCTTTTAATAACTGCAAAATTGATTGCGTGGTTGCAGGGTCTAGCGCACTGGTGGCTTCATCACACAATAGAACGTGCGGATCACTTGCCAATGCACGAGCAATGGCAACACGCTGTTTTTGCCCACCGGAAAGATTTGCTGGATAAACATCTTTACGATCCGTTAAGCCAACTAAATCCAATAGTTCATTAACTTTCTTCTCAACTTGCTCCTTTGGTGTATTGCTTAAACGCAACGATAACGCCACATTTTCAAACACGGTTTGTGATGAGAGCAGATTAAAATGTTGGAAAATCATCGCAATATTACGACGAGCTTTAATCAGCTCTTTGTCCGACATTGCGGTTAAATCTTGCCCATCCACAATCACTTGCCCCATTGTCGGGCGTTCTAATAAATTTACGCAACGAATTAAGGTACTCTTCCCCGCACCCGATGCCCCAATGACACCATAAATAGTGCCTCTTGGAACTTCAAGGTTTACATTATCAAGAGCGGTAATTTTTTTACCCTTTACCTCAAATTGTTTGCTGATATTTTTCAGCTGAATCATTTTCTACTATCCAATTTTGATTAATCGTTCTATTCTGCATTATTTTAGACGTCTAGAATGCTATGTCAATTAACTAGCCTAATTTTTTTATTCCAAATAAGCATAACGCATAAAATAATAGATTGCACTTGAAATAAATTACGGTTTTGTATGATTGGTTTTCATCATAGCTTAAAAATAATATTTAAAATAAAAAGGCAGATCATTGTGATCTGCCCTCTTATACTCTTTTGTTTGTTGCTTAATCCATTTCACTCATTAAGCTGGCATTTCCCCCTGCGGCAGCGGTGTTGATGCTGATTGCTTTCTCGTGTACCAACGGCAGCAGTGAGAGCGCTAAATCCAGCCCTTCGATGTAGGTCAAAATCGCCCCTTTGCGTTCGGCGTGATGCAATTTTTCCTCACTAGAAAGCGGGTCAAGCACAATGAGTGTGCTGAGGTGATCAAGACAGTTGAAATCATCCACCACCTGTAATTTCTTACCAAAGGCAGAGGCGTGTTTTGCCAGCTCGCTTGATTTTTCTACCACCGCTTGGCTGCCGACCGTTACAATGGCAATCAAGGCTTGCACCTGTGAAGCCAAATCACCTTTGCCAATCCCAATCTGTGGGCGAGCCACAAAAATCATCTCGTTTTTCTCGCCGGTAATGCCCTGCATTGGGTAGGTTTTTCCGAGTGGCGAGCGGCGTGCAAGGCTTTTGGCCAGATCTAACGCCGTTTGCTGCTCAGCTCCACTTAGAACCTTGCGGATTGCAAAATTTAAGTCAAAATCGACCGCTTGTGCATTGCCCTGTAAACCGTTCAATGTCCATTCTTGGCGGTTTACTAAACGTTGTAGATAGAGCGGCCCGCCAGCTTTCGGCCCAGTTCCTGATAATCCCATTCCACCGAATGGCTGTACGCCGACCACAGCCCCTACCGTGTTACGGTTTACATACAGATTTCCAGCGTGGACAGATTTCAACCATAAATCCACCGTTTCATCAATTCGGCTATGCAAACCGCTGGTTAGACCGAAACCTGTGGAGTTTATGTCGGCAATCACTTGGTCGAGTTTATCCGCATCAAAACGGATAACGTGTAGCACCGGTCCGAATACTTCGTGTTTAAGCTGGCTGATATGATCTATTTCTAACAGCGTTGGCGGTACGAAAATACCATTTTCGGCAATTTCAGAGGAGATAGCCACCTGATAGTAACTTTTCGCCGATTTTTTGAGATTTTCAATATGATCGAGCAAGCGTTGTTGTGCGACTTTATCGATTACTGGTCCGACATCGGTAGTTAAGTGTTGTGGAAGACCAACTTTCAACTCCGCCATTGCCCCTTTGAGCATTGTGAGAATGTGATCGGCAACATCACGTTGCAGATACAGCACACGCAATGCCGAACAACGTTGCCCTGCTGAGTCAAATGCGGAGTTTAAAACATCTATCACAACCTGCTCGCCCAGTGCCGAGCTATCAACAATCATTGCATTTTGTCCGCCAGTTTCGGCAATAAGCGGTATAATTTTCTCGTTTTTGTGCAAATTGCGGTTAATGTTTTTAGCTGTCTCTGTTGAACCAGTAAAAATCACGCCGTTCACACGATGATCTGCCACCAACGCCACCCCAACCGTTTTTCCTCTACCCGGTAAGCATTGCAACGCCGCTTTCGGCACACCTGCTTGGTAGAAAAGGCTGACAGCATAATGTGCCATTAACGAAGTTTGTTCAGCTGGTTTTGCTAGTACCACATTGCCTGCCACCAACGCAGATGAAACTTCACCCACAAAAATCGCTAACGGAAAGTTCCACGGGCTAATTGCTACTACAATGCCACGCGGATTTTTGTATGCTTCAATGTTGTTGCGTACCTCTTTGGCATAATAACGACAGAAATCGACGGCTTCACGCACTTCAGCAATTGCATTGTTGAGCGTTTTGCCTGCCTCACGCACCGCCAAATCGAATAGTTGTGGCATATTGGCTTCCATCAAGTCCGCCATTTTTTCTAAGCACTCGGCACGCACCGCAGGGGAAGTATTCGCCCATTCACTTTGGAACGCTGCCGCACTTTCAAACGCCTGTTCCATATCGTTTTCGGTGGCATCAATCACTTCGCCGACTAATTCAGCTTGGTTCGCTGGATTGTAAATTTTTCGGCTTTCTTGACCGCTTGTATTATCATTTGCCAGCTGTGGTTCAGCACGGTAATGCTGCTTGGTAAGTTCATTGAGGGCATTTTCTAAATTTTGTAGGCTTACTGCATCAGTTAAATCATAGCCTTTGGAATTAACACGATTGTCGTCAAATAAATCGACTGGCAATCGAATTTTCGGGTGCATAGTGCCATTGGTCAGTTCTGCTTTTTGAACAGGGTCTTGAGCCAGATCATCTACACTGAGATTTTCATCCACAATTTGGCTAACAAATGAGCTGTTCGCTCCGTTTTCCAACAAGCGACGTACTAAATAGGCAAGCAGGGTTTGATAAGTACCGACAGGGGCATAAATGCGACATTGCACGTTAAGATTATCGCTGCCAACCACTTGGTCGTACAAGCTCTCTCCCATACCGTGCAAGCATTGAAACTCAAAACGTTTGCCCTGTGCCAAGTGGTAAATGGTGGCGAGAGTTTGAGCGTTATGTGTAGCAAATTGTGGATAAATAATATCTTGTGCCACCAATAATTTTTTCGCACAAACAATGTAATTTAAGTCGGTATGCACCTTGCGTGAGAAAACAGGGTAGCCCTCTGCACCATCAGTTTGAGCTCGTTTAATTTCAGTGTCCCAATACGCCCCTTTTACCAAACGGATCATCAGCTGGCGGTTATGTTTACGGGCGGTCTCAATTAAATGCTCGATCACATACGGGCAACGTTTTTGGTACGCCTGCACCACAAAACCAATGCCGTTAAACCCTGCCAAATCAGGGTCGGCAAGCAGTCTGTCCATCAAATCAAGCGACAATTCGAGGCGGTCGGCTTCTTCGGCATCAATGTTCAAGCCGATGTCATACTTTTTCGCCAGCAAGAACAGTTCTTTCAGACGTGGATAGAGTTCGTCCATCACACGTTGGTGTTGGGAAAGGGAATAACGAGGGTGAATGGCGGAGAGTTTGACCGACACACCCGAGGATTTATACACGCCCAAGCCTTTCGAGGTGGCACCCACAGCGTGAATAGAGGCAACATAGTCGTTGTAATAGCGTTTGGCATCTTCGGCGGTGAGTACCGCTTCGCCCAGCATATCGTAGCTGTAACGATAACCCATTGCGAAGCGTTTTTCGCCGTTTTTAATCGCCTGTTGAATGGTTTCGCCCGTTACAAATTGCTTGCCGAGCATACGCATTGCTACGTCCACACCTTTGCGGATCAGCGGTTCTCCACCTTTGGCGATCAGGCGTGAAAGTGCTGATGAGAGTGAGCTTTCGCTGTGGGTTGAAACCAATTTGCTGGTAATCACCAAGCCCCACGCCGCTGCATTCACAAACAGAGAGGGGCTGTTGCCGGTGTGTGAACGCCAATCCCCTTTGGCAATTTTGTCTCGAATTAATTTATCCGCAGTGGCGGTGTCAGGAATGCGTAGTAATGCTTCGGCAAGGCACATCAACGCCACCCCCTCTTGGCTGGAGAGTGAAAATTCGTGCATTAACGCATCAACCCCGCTTGCTTTCTGGCGTGCAGTTCGGACTTTACCGACTAATTGGGTAGTGAGCTTTTTAATGTTATCAGCCTGTTCATCACAATGTGCTTGTTCTATCAGATTTTGCACCAGGGTTTGCTCATCAAAGCGGTAATGACGGCTCAATTCAAGACGGATAGTGGTGTTAGGTAAAAGTTGGTATGACATCATTTTTCCTTTCTATACAGCAAGCGATCAAATTTATGTATAAACTTGCAAATTTTAAGATAAAACCGACCGCTTGTTATTTAACTTAACCTATTGTTATTAAATACTATTTAGATAAATTATGGACAACAACCACGTTTTGGCAGAGTAATTTCCTCAGGTTCTTTGGCTAATTCTTCCGGTGGCAATCGCTCAATTTTGATATTCAAGGTTGCCAAGCCAATCGCAATCAGTGGAATGAGCCAATTCATTATTGCATACGGTGCATATTCAAAAGCACTCACTTGCAACATTGAGAACGCATAAACACCACAGGTATTCCAAGGTACAAGAACCGAAGTAACTGTTCCTCCGTCTTCCAATGCACGAGAAAGGTTTCTCGAACTTAGTCCCTTATCCCTATAGGCTTTTATATACATTCTGCCTGGTAATAAAATAGAAATATATTGCTCAGATGTCGTTACGTTGGTAATAAATGCCGATACAATCGTAGCACTAATTAAGCTACCTGCTGATTTTGCAAGGGTAAGGATTTTTTCCACTACTGAATGTAACATTCCAGCTTGCTCTGCAATGCCACCAAAAGTCATCGCAACAATCGTAAGGGAAATGGTGTACATCATCGACTCGATCCCACCACGGTTGAACAGCTTATCAATCATCTCGTGGCCGCTCTCAATTTTATAGCCGTCGTGCAGAGTAATCACTGCTACGCTGACATCACCGCCTTGCACAAAAACGTGGCAGAGCCAACCAAGAATTATCCCTGCAGCTAATGCCGGTAAGGCAGGCACTTTTTTTGCCACCAACACCACGACTAATAAAGGCACTAATAGCAACCAAGGCGAAATCAAGAAATGTTCCTGCATTGCCTGCATAATGTCTTCAATTTTAGCAAGATCGAGATTTTCGGCTCTAAATTCCATACCAAAATAGAAATAGACAGATAACGCAATCAGGAACGCCGGCACGGTAGTGATAAACATATGGCGGATATGTTCAAACAGATTGGTTTCGGTAATCCCTGCTGCCAGATTGGTAGTGTCTGACAGTGGCGACATTTTATCGCCGAAATATGCTCCTGAGATCACCGCACCGGCAACCATCGGTGCCGGAATGCCGAGACTAAACCCGATCCCCATCGCCGCTACACCGATTGTTCCCATTGTAGACCACGAGCTACCAATCGCAAGGGTCACAATAGCACAAATTATTGAGATAGTTACTAAAAACAGCGACGGAGAGATCAATTTCAAGCCGTAGTAAATCATCGTAGCTACAATTCCACCACCTAGCCAAGCTCCGATGGTTAGCCCAATCATAATAATGATAACAATCGCTGGTAAAGCCATACGAATGCCTCTATAAATTCCTTTTTCAATTGTCTCCCAACGGTAGCCATGTGCCATTGCAATCACAGCGGCACTAATTGCCCCAATAAGCAACGGAACGTGAGGTGAGGCTTCAAATTTGATGATAGCCACCGCCATAATCGATACCATAATAATCACAGGCAATATAGCATAGCGAAACGGGATTCGGATATTTTGGTCTGTTATTTCTGTTCTGTTTGACATAAAGCCACCTTTTACAAGCGGTTGATTTTTGGAAAAAGTTTGCAAAATCAGCATCTTACAACTGTTTTGCTTCCTGCCAAAAAGGGTTAAAGGCGATTTGGCAGGATAAAATATAGAGAAAATGACAATTAAGCCAACACCTCCCGAATTTTCTCCAATGCCCAATCCAAATTGAATTTTTCAATCACCAAAGGGGGAGCAAAGCGGATAACTGTATCGTGGGTCTCTTTGCAGAGTAAGCCTTTTTCTTTGAGTTTTTCGCAGAATGGGCGTGCTGGTTGATGTAACTCCAAGCCAATAAACAGTCCACGTCCACGAACTTCTTTAATAATTGGATTTTGGATTTTTTTCAGCTCTGCCAAGAAGTATTCACCTAACTCACGGGAACGCTCTGCAAGTTTTTCTTCCAACAGTACATCAATTGAGGCAATAGATACCGCACAGGCTAATGGATTACCACCAAATGTCGAACCGTGCGAGCCAGGATTGAATACGCCTAAAATATCACGATTTGCTAACACACAAGAGATTGGGAACACCCCGCCACCAAGTGCTTTACCTAGAATATAAATATCTGGCTCAAAGCCTTCCCATTCTGTTGCAAATAACTTGCCAGTACGCCCAAGACCTGCCTGAATTTCATCAGCAATAAACAGCACATTATTCTCTTTGCATAGTTCATAAGCCTGTTCCAAGAAACCTTCAGGTGGAATAAGAATGCCAGCTTCACCTTGGATTGGCTCAACCAAAAACGCTGCTGTGTTTGGTGTAATCGCAGCTTTTAATGCTTCTAAATCACCGTATGGAACAAGTTTGATGCCACCTAACATCGGCCCGAAACCACGTTTATAATCCGGATCAGACGAGAGAGATACTGCAGCCATTGTACGTCCGTGAAAATTGCCAACACAAGCGATGATTTCTGCTTGATTTTCTGCAATTCCTTTCACATCATAACCCCAACGGCGAGCAGTTTTAATCGCTGTTTCTACCGCTTCTGCACCCGTATTCATCGGTAATGCCATCTCTTTATTAGCGAGTTTGCAGATTTTTTCATACCAAATACCAAGTTGATCGTTATAAAATGCTCGAGAGGTCAGCGTTACTTTGTCTGCTTGATCTTTTAGTGCCTGTACAATTTTTGGATGACAATGCCCTTGATTAACCGCTGAGTAGGCACTAAGCATATCCAAATAGCGATTACCCTCAGGATCTTCAACCCAAATGCCTTTAGCTTTACTAATAACAATAGGTAGAGGTAGGTAGTTATTGGCACCGAAATGTTCGGTTTGTTGGATGAGTTGTTGAGAAGTAGACATAAAAAACTCCTTTATGTTAAAAACTTGTAACACAAAAGAGTTTAACAATCTTTAGCTAAAAAACACGGACTTTTTGTTGATTTTATGATCTACTTCTCATTTTTCTTCAGCTGTTGATTAACTATGCAATTAATATGAATAGATAGCATACTTTAAGCAAAAATGCCTCCATTTTCTATAACTTTTATAAGTTTATAGATAACTTTCTCCGTTGAAATTCCAACTATAAAATTTAGGGCTGTCCTAGATAACCAACTTAAACAACCCCTAACCAATTGTTTTAAAATAGAAATTTGAGATTTTAAGTCACTGTGATTAAAACGCCATTCGCATTCCTTCAAATACAGCTCAAAATGAGCTTTAGGTATGCCGTTAAATTTACGCAAATGGCGTTTTGCTTGGCTCCAAAAATTCTCAATTCCGTTAATGTGATTGTGATTTTCAGCGAAGTGTGTGCTGTGATTGATACGAAAATGGTTAAATTCACTCACATCAAGCACATCATAGCTTCGATAAAAATCGGCGTAAACAAGGCTGTCTGGCTTCACTTTCTCCCGAATAATCGGCAAAAGTGTGGCAGATTGCGTATTTGGTACGACAACGGTATAAACCTTGTCATCACGTTTTAACAGCCCAAATACGGCAGTTTTGCCTGCGGCACCACGCCCTCGTTTACCTTTGCGAGCACCACCGAAATAACTTCCGTCCGCTTCAATTTCACCCTCAAACATTTCCAGATGAGGGCTATGTTGATAGATGAGCAATCGCAAACGGTGAAAGTAATAGGCAGCGGTGGTTTTGTTTACATTCACCAACTCAGCCGCTGTTCGAGCAGTGACACCTGCTACAAACAGCTCAATGAGTTTATGTTGTTTGTACTGACTTAGACGACTTTTTCTCATTGGGTTATCTTAACCTAAATGGATGTTTTAGTCGTTATCTAGGACAGCCCCTAAAATTTAATCATTTGCCTGTTTAAAAACCAGTCCCTTAATCGGTGGGTTATTTAGTCCAACTTTTAGGGGCAATTATCTCTTATCCTTTACGCCAAGTCGTGCCCTTCGGTGTATCTTCCAACACAATACTCATCGCTTTAAGTTTATCACGCACTTCGTCCGCAACCGCCCAGTTTTTAGCTGCTTTGGCTTCATTACGTTGTTTGATTAAAGCTTCAATTTCTGCTGCCTCATCATCATTGGCATCGCCTTTTAAGAATGTGTCTGGATCTTGTTCTAATAAGCCTAACACGCCAGCTAACTCTTTTAAGCGAACCGCTAAACCATTAGCTTTTGCCATATCTTCGGTTTTGAGTTTATTTAGTTCACGAGCGATTTCAAATAATACCGCTAATGCACCTGGCGTGTTAAAGTCATCGTCCATTGCGGTTTTAAAGGCTTCCACATATTGCTCTCCACCAATGGCTTCGCCTGATACATCACAGCCACGCAGTGCGGTGTATAAACGCTCAAGTGCGGAACGAGCAAGATCTAAGTTATCTATGCTGTAATCAAGCAATGAGCGATAATGTGCGGTAAGGAAGAAATAGCGTAGTGATTCTGCATCATATAAGCCTAGCATATGGCGAATGCTGAAGAAGTTGCCAAGTGATTTCGACATTTTCTCTTTATCAATCGTGAGCATTCCCGTATGTAGCCAATAGTTTACATAATCGCCCCCGTGAGCACAGCAAGATTGAGCGATTTCGTTTTCGTGGTGCGGGAACATTAAATCCGAACCACCGCCGTGAATATCAAAATGTTCGCCTAATTCTTTGCTATTCATTGCCGAACATTCAATATGCCAGCCTGGGCGACCATTGCCCCAAGGACTTTCCCAGCTTGGCTCGCCTTCTTTTGACATTTTCCAAAGCACAAAGTCCATTGGGTTTTTCTTCACCGATTTAATCTCAACTCTTGCACCTGCTTGCAACTGTTCTAAGTTTTGGCGAGACAATGCCCCGTATTTGTTAAATGATTCAACATCAAACATCACATCGCCATCAGCCGCCACATAGGCGTGTTTGTTCTGAATCAGTTTTTCAACCATTGCGATGATTTCTGGAATATGCTGTGTTGCTCGTGGCTCAACATCAGGGCGAAGAATGTTTAACGCATCAAAATCTTTGTGCATTTCGGCAATCATTCTTTCCACTAATTGATCGCAAGTTTCGTTATTTTCTAATGCACGTTTAATGATTTTATCGTCCACATCGGTAATGTTGCGCACATAGTGTAAATTGTAGCCTGCATAACGCAAATAGCGTGCAATCACATCAAAAGAAACAAAGGTTCGACCGTGCCCAAAATGACAAAGATCGTAAACCGTTACACCACACACATACATTCCTACTTGGTTTGGATTAATCGGTTTAAATTCTTCTTTTTCACGTTTTAGGGTGTTGTAAATTTTGAGCATAGTGTCCTCTGTTAGCTAAATTTAGAATATGAAGTACAAGCGTGAACGCTTGTACCATCAATTTTACGAAATAATCAAGAAATACGTCTAAGTATAGCGAATAAGCGGTCTGATTTTGAGATTTTTTTGCAATTTCCGCTAAACTTTTTAATAATATTAACAAACTCGTAGGGACGGGTCCTGTGCCCGTCCAAAAATAAACTGTAATAGACGGACAGGCACAGGACCTGTCCCTTGTATATCTCAAATGAGTTAAACTAAGCAACACAACCCGTTATCGGCATCTCGTCTCGTCCCTTGAAAGCACTTCGTTGTGTAGCTTAGAGAGCCGATAACTTTCATCACAAAAACCGA
>NZ_JBGTYY010000030.1:0-25826 GCF_041807705.1 Mannheimia kashgarensis | reverse complement strand
CATTTTGAGCTATATTTGAAAGAATGCGAATGGCGTTTTAATCACAGTGACTTAAAATCTCAAATATTCCTTTTAAAACAATTGGTTAAAGGGGGTTTAGGTTAGTTATCTAGGACAGCCCCTAATATTATCTTTACAAGCGGTCATTTTTCTCAAGTTTTTGCAAAAATTCACGAAAAAGAACCGCTTGTATTTTCATTACCAGCAGTAGTAGCAATAACGCCAGCCACTCCAACCGCCCCAATACATTTCTCTCTCGTAGTTCCAACGCATTTCTTCGAGTTCTTGTTGAGACTTATAGTTTTGCCACGCCATTTTATAGCAGGCTTGGAACATTGGATCGTTCACTTTTTCAGTATAACGCTTTTTAAATGCGGCTGCTTCTTTTTCGGTTTGACTAAGTGGCGGATTAAATTGCTGGTGTAGCAATTCTGCGGTTTCAACATCGCACTGTTTTGCCAGTTGCACTTGCAAATCTTGCTCCGATCTTACTTGTTTCGCTCTGCGTTCTGCTTGCTGCTCAGGTGTTAAAGCACAGGCAGTTAAAATGAATGAAAGCGAAAGAGTTAAACCTAATTTTGCTATTTTCATATCCAAATCCTTATATCCAAATTCTCTTAGTTGAATTGGTTATTTATTCTACTGCTTCTTGCTCATCTTCTTCAAGCTCATCAGCCATTGCACTCAAGGCATCACGGGTTAATTGAGCGAGAGCTTTATAAAAACCGCTATCAAAGGCTTCTACTTTGCCTAAAAATTGACTAGCACAAGGGAGTAAAAAGCGTTCAAATAGTGCTTTTTGTGCAAGTGTGGAGTCAAGGTTATCTTCCATCCACGAGGCAGTTAAAAGTAATAATGCGACGTGATCTACATTCTCTAATGCGGGCATTGCTCGCTCTTGGCGGAAGGCAACAAAATCTTCAACTGATAACCCATAGGCAGAAATTGTTGTAGCAATAGCTCCATTTTCTGTAAAAAGTGCTTGATAGCTTGCTTCTAATTGCGTAGGGTTAGCACTCTTTTGCAAGATAGTTAGGGCATTTTCGCTTTGGGTATCTGTGCTTAATGCCCAATGTTGGCGTAATCCGCCCTGTGTAAGCCAATTAAATGTGCCAGCGAGAATTGGATCGGTTGGGTTACGGTAAAATAAATTGCCAAATAGGCGGCAAAGTAGTGAAAAATCGTTGATGGTTGTTTCGCTCATAATATTAAATAAGTAAATAAAAGTCGTATTAGTATAACAGAACATCAGAGAGGACAGAATGAAATATATTGGGGCTCACGTTAGTGCTTCGGGTGGGGTAGAGAATGCGGTTCTACGTTCAGTAGAAATTGGTGCTAATGCTTTTGCTTTATTTACGAAAAATCAACGTCAGTGGCAAGCTCCGCCATTAAAGGGAGAGACCATTGAAAAATTTAAGCGATTTTGTGCCGTACATCATTTTTCAGCAGAGCAAATTTTGCCACACGATAGTTATTTAATTAACTTAGGCAATCCAGAAGCAGAAGCGTTAGCAAAATCTCGCACTGCATTTATTGATGAAATGAGTAGAGCGAATCAACTTGGTTTGAAATTGCTGAATTTTCACCCTGGCTCGCACTTAAAGCAAATTTCTGAACAAGATTGTTTAGCTCGAATTGCAGAATCGATTAATATCGCAGTTGAGAAAGTGCCAAATGTAGTAGCTGTCATTGAAAATACAGCAGGGCAAGGCTCTAATTTGGGATGGCATTTTGACCATTTAGCAAAAATTATCGAGCAAGTAGAAGATACAAGCCGTGTAGGGGTATGTTTGGATACTTGCCATTTATTTTCGGCTGGCTACGATATTAGCAGTTATGAAAAAAGTGAGATGGTATTTGATGATTTTAATCAAACGGTTGGTTTTCATTATTTAAGAGGAATGCACTTAAACGGCTCGAAAACGCCATTAGGTAGCCGAGTAGATAGACATCATACGTTAAGAGAAGGCACAATTGGCACAGAAGTTTTTGCATTTATTATGCAAAATTCAAAATTTGACCGTGTTCCGCTTATTTTAGAAACAGTTTTGCCTGAAATTTGGGCAGATGAAATAAAATTTCTTCGCACATTGGAACTAAAATAGGTTATACTGGTCTTAGATGTCGGTCTGGAGCAATCCAGACTTTTGCTTTGTATATTGTTCTGATCTTTTGAAGATCCTAAGTAAGGAATAAACCGCTGTAATTGTTCTGGCGAGACGAGATATTAATTATGAAAAAAAATCTTTTTGCAGTAACCCTAAAACCGTTATTCATCACTTCCATTTTAGCTGTTTTTGGTAGTTATTCTTCTATTGCTGTTGCGAGTTTAAGTACAAAACCAGCAACGCCAAATCAAATTGTTGCAAGTAAAGCAGAAAGATTATCTAAATCTTCTATCTCAACAAACCGCCCTCAACATTCCTCTCGTGCAGAACAAACTGCGAGTAACAGTAATCGTATTAATAGTGTTTATCGTAACTGGGTTGGCACACGTTACCGTATGGGGGGCCAACCAAAGCGGGCATTGATTACTCTGCTTTTGTCCGTGAAGTAATGGGGAAAGCATTCAATAAAAATATGCCTCGTTCAACCGCAGGACAGCGTCATATTGGACGTTCTATTTCAAAATCAGATTTACGCCCAGGCGATTTAGTTTTCTTCCGTAAAAACCACCATGTTGGTGTTTATATCGGTAATGGGAAATTTATCCACGCTAGCACAAGCCGTGGAGTAATGACAAGTTCATTATCGGAGCGTTACTGGTCAAGAACTTATACCCAATCTCGCCGAGTAATTTAATTAAAGATTGATAAGGACACTAAATGAGTGTCCTTATTTTATTTTCTATTTTATGCTGCACGCTGTTTACTTTGTGTAAATGCTCCACGGGTACGCATTTGATGTACTACATTGGTAATTACACCGGAAATTCTTATCTCATTCCAGTCAGTAATTCTCAAATTTGGTTCGCTTACATTTAATGAAAACAGGATTTTTTCATTCACACCTTGTGCATTTTCAAGCTCACTAAAGAATTGATAGAATTTATATTCGCCATTTTTTTCTAGTACCAATAAATCATTCACTAAATATTGATCGGTATTTTCTACAATCAGTAAATCATCCAGTTCAATTCCCCACGCAATTAAATTAGGATTTTTAACGTGAATAAAAAAAGTGTCCGTTGGGCGTTTAATACAGAGTGAATTAAGATCAAGTTTTACAGAACGACTGCTGTTAAAATCCCGATAAAGTGGAATTGGTTGATAAGACGCCGTTTGTGCTGAAATTTGTTTTAATGAAGCCATTGTAAGATCCCCTATCTGTCTTTTTATACAGGTTATTTTACTGTGCAAAAAAACAGTGTCAATACTTTATTTAAATTTTTTTGTAAATTTAACCAGTATTTTGACCGCTTGTTATTCTCTACCAAGCAACAAAAAAGCACCCCATTGGGTGCTTCTTCATATTAAAAGCTGTTATTATAGGCTTTCAGTGAAAGTACGAGTAATCACATCACGTTGTTGTTCAGGAGTTAGTGAGTTGAAACGCACTGCATAGCCTGAAACACGAATAGTTAATTGTGGATATTTCTCTGGGTTTTGAATAGCATCTTCTAATGTTTCACGGCGTAAAACATTCACGTTTAAGTGCTGACCACCTTCCACTTTGATAGTTGGTGCAACATTTACCGGTACTTCACGGTATGCGATGTCGCCTAATTCGCTGATGGCAACAATTTGATCTTCTTGGTAGCCCGCTTTAGCCGCTAAGCAACGAGCTTCGTTTTTAGCTTCATCTAATAACCAAAAAGAGTTTAATAAGTTGCTATTGTCTGATTTAGTGATTTGTACACCTTTAATCATTTTAGTTCTCCTATAAAGTTAAAAATTATGAAAAAAGTTTAAATGTTCAAATTTATTTGAAATTATTGTACCTCTTTTTAGATAAAAAGCGATAAAAATTTAACCATTTTTAGCTTAAAATATTCTACTTGAACAAAATTTAATCACAAGGGCGTTTTTATGAAAACTTGGACAGAAGCCTTAGGCGAAGAAAAGCAGAAAGATTATTTTCAACAGATTTTGCAATATGTTCATAATGAACGGTTGGCAGGAAAAGTGATCTATCCACCCCAAAATGAGGTATTTAGTGCTTTTGCTTTAACCGAATTTAGTGAGGTAAAGGTGGTGATTTTAGGGCAAGATCCATATCATGGGCCAAATCAAGCACACGGATTAGCGTTTTCTGTTAAGCCTCCCGTTGTTCCACCGCCATCTTTGTTGAATATGTATAAGGAATTATCCGATGATATTGAGGGATTTCAGATTCCACATCACGGCTATTTAATTGATTGGGCAAAACAAGGCGTGTTTATGCTAAATACTAGCCTGACTGTGGAGCAAGGTAGAGCAGGCTCGCATTCACAAATTGGTTGGGAAGCCTTTACTGATAAAGTTATTGCTCAATTAAATGAACACCGAGAGAATTTAGTTTTTTTACTTTGGGGCAGCCACGCTCAGCGAAAAGGACAGTTTATTGATCGCAATCGCCACTGTGTATTAGCTTCTCCACACCCATCGCCACTATCTGCTTATCGTGGATTTTTTGGCTGTAAACATTTTTCAAAAGCAAATAATTACTTGATTTCAAAACAAATATTCCCAATTAATTGGCAACTACAGATTGAAATTTAATCATTCATTTAAAGGAGAAAAATGATGGAATTTGAACTACCGTTTTTAGGTTTGGCATTTGTGATTTTGGTATTGGTTGTATTAACTTCAACCATCAAAATTGTGCCACAGGGGTATCATTGGACAATCGAACGTTTCGGGCGTTATACCAAAACCCTCACACCGGGACTGAATATTGTATTACCTTTTATTGACAGAGTAGGTCGAAAAATCAATATGATGGAACAGGTGTTAGATATTCCTTCGCAAGAGGTTATTTCTCGTGATAATGCTAGCGTGTCGATTGATGCAGTCTGCTTTGTGCAAACCATTGATGCCCGCCGAGCAGCTTATGAAGTGAATAATTTAGAGCAGGCGATTGTTAATTTAACTATGACGAATATGCGTACTGTACTAGGTTCGATGGATTTAGATGATATGCTTTCGCAGCGTGATGTTATTAATAGTCGCTTGCTTTCGATTGTTGATGAAGCCACTAATATTTGGGGCGTGAAAGTAACTCGTATCGAAATTCGTGATGTTCGCCCACCAAAAGAATTAGTGGCGGCGATGAATGCTCAAATGAAAGCAGAACGTAATAAGCGTGCAGATATTTTAGAAGCAGAAGGGATTCGACAAGCGGAAATCTTGCGTGCCGAAGGTGAAAAGCAATCTCGTATTTTAAAAGCAGAGGGTGAACGTCAAGAAGCATTTTTACAAGCAGAAGCTCGAGAACGTGCAGCGGAAGCAGAGGCAAAAGCAACTCAAATGGTATCTGACGCTATCGCCAAAGGAGATACCACCGCTATTAATTATTTCATCGCCCAAAAATACACAGAAGCATTGAAAGATATTGGCTCGGCAGAAAACAGCAAAGTGGTGCTAATGCCATTAGAGGCCAGCAACTTAATCGGCTCTGTGGCAGGTGTTGCTGAATTATTAAAAGGGACTCAAAATAGTAGCAAGTAATTCTGCTTTTACAAGGAGAAAATATGGAGTGGCTATTTAATTGGAACAGTTGGTTAATTCTAGGCTTTGTATTACTGGCGTTAGAATTAATCATTCCCGGTGTATTTATTATGTGGTGGGGGCTTTCTGCTATTTTACTAGCAGTGCTAGTCTGGCTATTGCCTGAGTTATCTGTGGGTATTCAAATTAGCGGCTTCGCCATACTTGCTATTTTCTTTAGCCTGATTTGGTGGAAGTATCAACATTCTAAAGACAAGCAAGATGATAAATTTACCTCGCTCAATTCAAGAGAACAATCAATGATTGGTATGCAAGGTGTTATTGTTGAGATTTTGGAAAATGGTATTGCCAGAGGCAAGTTCGGCGATACCACTTGGCGAGTTATTGGCTCAGAACTTCATTTAGGTGATAAAGTACAAGTTCAACGTGTTGATGGGATTACCTTGTATGTAACCAAAGTGATTTAATAAAAACAAGCGGCCAAAAAAAGCATCGCTTTTTGTAGCAGCTTGTTGCATTTCTAAAGCTCTTTTATCAAATTCAAAATCCGCTTATCAGAAATCGGATATTTCGTGCCAAGCTGTTGAGCAAACAGGCTGACCCGCAGTTCTTCAATCATATAGCGAATTTCCAAGACCTCATCAGGAACGGCTTTCGATTTCGGTAATTTGTTTAACAGCTGTTTATAGGCTTCTTGCACCTGTTCGACCCGTAGCATTTTGGCTCGGTCGGTGTTGCTATCGAGCAGCAACTTGTCTAAACGGCGTTCAATTGCGGTGAGGTAGCGGTGCAGATCGCCTAAGCGTTGGTAGCCGGTTTGCGTCACAAAATTCGGATAAATCAGCCCGTCAATTTGAGCTTTAATATCGCTTAACGCAAATGCCATTGTGAAATCCAGCTTGCCTTTTAAGCGTTTGCTCAGCTCATAAGCCAGCGTTAAACATTTCTCCACCTGTTTAGCAATTTCCACCGTTGTCTCATTCAGATTTGCCCGAATGTGTTCGTGCAGTTGGTTGAATTTCTCTTCGTTCCAGACAAAACCGCCGAAATCATCAATCAATTTATCCACTGCACAGGCGATACAGTCGTCAATCAGCTCCATCACTTTGCCGAATGGGGCGAAATATAAACCGAGTTTGGCTTTATTCGGCAGTTTTTCGTGCAGATATTTAATCGGCGATGGCACATTCAACAATAGCAGACGGCGTAAACCTGCCCGCATTGCCCGTGCTTGTTCAAACTCCGTTTCAAATAGCTTCACGCCAACCGCCGTTTGCTCATCAACAATCGCAGGGTAGGCTTTCACGCTGAAATGGGCTTTTTTCTGCTCGTAGAATTGCGGTAGTTCGGCAAAATTCCAAATATGCACGCCACTCTGCTCAATGCCGTCATCGGCAATGTTGGAAAGTGTGTTCTGCACCTCATCTTTGAGGGCAAATTTCAGTTCGTCTAAGTTTTCGCTCTCTTGCAGTTTCTTGCCTTTGTCGTCCACCACACGGAAAGTCATTCGCAAATGTGGCGGCAGCTGGCTGATGTCCCACTGCTCAATATCTACCAGCACGCCCGTCATTCGGCGAAGTTCGTAACTTAAACTCTCCAACAACGGCTTTTTAAACGGCTCGGCACGCCCTAAAAATGCATCGGTATAGTTCGGTGCCGGCACAAAATTTCGGCGGAGCGATTTCGGCAAGCTCTTAATCAGCGACACAATCAGCTCGTGGCGAAGTCCCGGTATTTGCCAATCAAAGCCTTCGGGTTCGACTTGGTTGAGCAACGGCAGTGGAATATGCACCGTCACGCCATCGTGATCTTTCCCCACTTCAAACTGATAGCTGAGTTTGAGTTTCAGGTCATTTTGATGCCAGAAATTCGGGAAATCCAGCTCGCTCGCCAAGTTGGCGTTATCATTAATTAAGAACGATTTTTCAAAATTGAGCAGTTCAGGATCGTTTTTCGAGGCGGTTTTCCACCACGAATCAAAGTGTTTGGCGGAAACCACTTCCGTGCCGACCCGCTGGTCATAAAACTCAAACAGTACCTGCTCGTCCACCAAAATATCACGGCGGCGAGATTTGTGTTCCAACGCTTCCACTTCACGGATCAAGCGGTGATTTTCTTTGAAAAATTTGTAATTGTTATGCCACTCGCCTTCCACCAATGCCGAGCGGATAAAAATTTCACGGCTGACACTAGGGTCAATCGAGCCATAATTGACAGGGCGTTGTGCCACAATCGGAATGCCGAACAGTGAGACTTTTTCCGATGCCATCACCGCTCCTTTGGACTTCGCCCAGTGCGGTTCGCTATAACTGGATTTGGTTAAATGCACCGCCAACGGTTCGACCCATTCCGGCTCAATCCGTGCCACCATTCGCCCCCAGAGTTTAGTGGTTTCTACTAATTCCGCTGCCATCACCCATTTCGGCTGTTTTTTGAAAAGCACCGAGTTCGGGAAGATAAAGAAGTGAGCGTTTCTCGCCCCTAAATAGTGCATTTTTTCGTTATCTTTCAAGCCGATATGCGACAGCAAGCCGGTCAGCAGAGCGGTATGAATCGGCTGATAAGCTGCCGGTTCACTGTTAATTTTCAGCCCCATTTCCCGCACTGCGAGGCGGAGTTGGTGATAAATATCCTGCCACTCCCGCACACGGTTGTAGTTGAGGTAATCCTTACGGCAAAGGTTGCGGAACTGGTTTTTCGACAGCTCTTTTTGTTGGGTTTGAATAAAGTGCCACAAATTCACAAACGCCAAGAAATCGCTCTCTTTATCGGCAAAACGGCGATGTTTGTCGTCCGCCGACTGTTGTTTCTCCTGCGGACGTTCTCGAGGATCTTGGATAGAGAGAGCAGAGACGATCATCATCACTTCGTGCAATGAGCCGTTTTTCGCCGCTTCCACAATCATTCGGCCTAAACGGGGATCGACAGGAAGTTGAGCGAGTTGGCGGCCGATTTGGGTAAGACGATGTGTAGGGACACCACGCTTGGTGTCCGTTGCGACATTTTTTGCGGACGCCAAGCGTGGCGTCCCTACGGCGATAGCACCTAATTCTTCAAGTAACCGAATCCCGTCCTGAATCTGACGGCTATCAGGAGCATCAACAAACGGGAACGAGGCAATGTCGCTCAATCCAAGCGAGGTCATCTGCAAAATCACCGAAGCCAAGTTGGTTCGCAAAATTTCTGGATCGGTAAACTTCGGGCGGCCGTTGAAATCTTCCTCTGAGTAGAGGCGGATACAGATCCCCTCTGAAATCCGCCCACAACGCCCCTTTCGCTGGTTGGCAGAGGCTTGAGAAATCGGCTCAATCGGCAACCGCTGTACTTTGGTGCGGTAGCTATAACGGGAAATCCGAGCCGTACCCGTATCAATCACATATTTGATATTCGGAATGGTAAGCGAGGTTTCCGCCACATTGGTTGCCAGAATAATGCGATTTAAGCCGCCACTTGGCTGGAAAATCCGTTGCTGTTCTGATGCTGACAAACGGGCGTAGAGTGGCAGAATTTCGGTGTGGCGAAGTTCCTGTTTTTGAAGGGCTTCGGCGGTGTCCCGAATTTCTCGTTCGCCGTTCATAAAAATGAGAATATCGCCTCGCCCTTCTGCTTGTAGCTCATCAACCGCATTTAAAACCCCTTGCAGTTGGTCTTGATCTTCCTCTTCAACAATCGGACGATAACGTACTTCCACAGGGAAAGTCCGCCCAGACACTTCAATAATCGGGGCATTGTTAAAATGTTTGGAGAAGCGTTCCACATCAATGGTGGCGGAGGTGATGATCACTTTCAGATCAGGGCGTTTGTGCAAAATTTGCTTTAAATAGCCCAAGATGAAATCGTTATTCAGCGAACGCTCGTGAGCTTCGTCAATAATCAGCGTATCGTACTGATTGAGGTAGCGATCGTGCTGAATTTCAGCCAGCAGAATACCGTCTGTCATCAGTTTAACAAGGCTGTTTTCGCTGACCTGATCGTTAAAACGGACTTTATAACCGATCGTCTCACCCAGCTCCGATTTCAGCTCTTCGGCAATACGGGTCGCCACAGAACGAGCGGCAATTCGGCGAGGCTGGGTATGGCCGATTAAGCCCTTCACGCCTCGCCCCAGCTCCAAGCACATTTTCGGCAACTGGGTGGTTTTGCCCGAACCGGTTTCACCCGCAATGACGACTACTTGATTTTCTGCAATCAGCTTTAAAATTTCTTCACGGCGGGCAGAAACCGGCAGATCGGGATAGTCGATTTTGAGGTTTTGAGCGTGCTGTTGGCGGGCGAAAAAGCGAGCCTGACAAGCATTAAGATCTTGCTGAATTTCGTCTAAAACTGATCGCTTGTTTGCTTCATTTTTGATATTTTCCGCCCCTTTTAATCGGCCGAGCAGACGGCGGAAATCGCTGGTGGTGATATTTTCCAGTTTGACAAGCGGTTGATTTTTCTGCTTTTTATGCAACAGTTCAGTCATTATGATTTTCCTAACACAAGCGATAAAATACCGGCGGCAATCAGAGGCCCGACAGGTACGCCTTTAAATAATGCTACACCGATAATCGTACCAATCAGCAGTCCAGTGACTAATACAGGCTGATTGCCCATCAAGCTCACGCCTCGTCCACCAAGCCACGCTACCAGTACGCCGGCAAGAATCGAAAAGAGCATTTGCCAGTTTAGCAATCCGCTTAAATCGGGCAGGGTAATCCGCCCCGACACCAGCGGACTGAGAACACCGATGGTGAGAATAATAATCCCGATTTTTAAACCGTATTGATCGACAAACGGAATGTATTTAGACAGCAGGGTTTGTTGCATAATCAGCAACACCGCAGCGGAAATTGTGACTGCACTGTTCTGGCTGACTAAACCCAGTATAATCAGTACCACTAAAAGTAGGGCAACAGAGTTGAATTGTAATGTCATCGTTATCTAAAATGTAAAAACCCTTACCTCAAAGAAGTAAGGGCGGTTAAAAGAATGGAGGCTAGTTGATAAATTTCATTAGGCTCATCATAATCCCAACACCGGCGACAATTAATCCCGCCATTTTATAGAGCATATTATTAAAACTCTCTTGTAGGCGATTTTCTAATTGGGCAATTCTTAATTCGAATTCCTGTTTGGTTAGAAGTTGGCTTTGACTCTGCTCCAATGCCCTATCTAGGGCATCAGCAAATGCCTCCGCCATTTCCTGCGTTTGGTTGGCTTCTTGCAAGCGTTTGACAAAACGCAATTTATCAAATCGTAGGCTCATTGTCGCTTCCATATTAATTTCCTCTTGTGGTTAAGTTATTAATCAATCTAGCATAACCACAAGTAGGCGTTTGGGTTAATTTTGTGATCTTTGTCGAAAATCTAAAATTTAGTTTGCTACCATTACCATTGCTGGGCGAATCACTCGTCTGTGTAAAGTGTAACCTTTTTGTAATACAGTGCTAATATGGTTTGATTCAACTCCTTCGGCAGGCTGCATTGAAATGGCTTCGTGTAATTCTGGATTGAATGCTTCGCCTACTTCGCCAATCGCTACTACACCAAATTTAGCAAGGGTATTGATGAACTCTTTGTGAGTCATCTCAACACCATCAACTAGAGCTTGGGTGGTTTCATCAGTAACGGCTTTATCTAATGCATCTAAGCCACGTTCTAGGTTATCAACTACATTTAACAACTCTTTCGAGAATTTCTCTAAAGCAAATTTGTGAGCTTTTTCTACATCTTGTTCTGTACGTCGGCGAATATTTTGAATTTCTGCCTGAGCTCGTAATTGAATATCCTGCTCACGTTTATCCGCTTCTGCAATATAGGCTTCTAATTCAGCAATGCGAACTTGAGCAAGTGCTAAAGGATTTTCTTGCGGTGTATTTTGTTCTTCTTGCTGAGTTTCTGCATTTACAACTTCAGCTTGAATGTCTTCTTGTTTTATTTCTTCTTGTAAGTTTTCATTTTGAGTGGTCATTCTTAATCCTCTTAACACCTAATAGAAAGTACAAAGTTTTCTCTAATATAGCGATAAATTAAGGGATTTCAAGCTCATTATTACGTTTTTTTACCAAAAAATTACATTTCTTGATAAGAAAAGTCTTGCAAAATCTAAGAGGTAGCTTAAAATCCCCCTAGTCTTTAACGCCCTTAGGCAAGGCTATATTTTTTAATCACTTTTCTTTAACGGAGAAAACTTAAATGAAAAAATTAGCGGGTTTATTTGCAGCAGGTTTAGCAACAGTTGCATTAACAGCGTGTAATGAAGAAAAAGCAGCAGGCACAACTGCGGCAGAAGCGAAACCTCAAGCAACAAATCAAACAGTTCATCTTTATACTTGGACTGAGTATGTTCCTGAAGGCTTGTTAGATGACTTTACAAAAGAAACCGGTATTAAAGTAGAAGTTTCAAGTCTTGAATCTAACGAAACAATGTACGCTAAATTAAAATTACAAGGTAAGGATGGTGGTTATGATGTTATTGCACCATCAAACTACTTTGTTTCTAAAATGGCTAAAGAAGGAATGTTAGCAGAATTAGATCACGCTCAACTTCCTGTAATTAAAGAATTAAACCAAGATTGGTTAAATAAACCTTACGATCAAGGTAATAAATATTCACTACCTCAACTATTAGGTGCACCGGGTATTGCATTTAGCACAGCTGATTATAAAGGCGATACTTTCACTTCTTGGGGAGATTTATGGAAACCTGAGTTTGCGAATAAAATCCAATTATTAGATGATGCTCGTGAAGTATTCAACCTTGCATTATTAAAATTAGGTAAAAGCCCTAATACAACAGATCCAGAAGAAATCAAAGCAGCTTACGAGGAGCTATTAAAACTTCGTCCAAACATTCTTGCTTTCAACTCAGATAACCCTGCAAACGCATTTATTTCTGGTGAAGTATCAGTAGGTCAGTTATGGAATGGTTCTGTGCGTATTGCGAAGAAAGAAAACGCGCCTATTGATATGATATTCCCACAAGAAGGTCCTGTTCTTTGGGTGGATACTTTAGCAATTCCTGCAAATGCAAAAAACAAAGAAAACGCACATAAATTAATCAACTACTTATTAAGTGCAAAAGTAGCTGAAAAATTAACGTTAGAAATTGGCTATCCAACTTCAAACGTTGAAGCGTTAAAAGTATTACCAAAAGAGATTACTGAAGATCCATCAATTTACCCAACAGCGGATATTTTACAAAAATCTCAATGGCAAGATGACGTAGGCGATGCTATTGAGCTTTACGAAAAATACTACCAAGAGTTAAAAGTAGCGAAATAATAACTGAGTAATGCTAAAGCCTCCGAGGAGCAATCTTCGGAGGTTTTCTTTTGAGTTGAAAAAAATTTGGAAAAAACGACCGCTTTCTAAGGTAAAATAACCAGTCCGCCTAGATTTTAAGAGGTTACTATGAATTTAAGATGGCAAGAATAACCACAAAATGCCCGTAAATTATTTAAATGTAGAAGATCAGACTTGATCTGACAATTCACTCTAAAAAGTGAGAGTTCCAAATTGGCAAGATGATGACGTAACCAAATCGAACGTACACCTCCTGCTGAAACAAAGATGCCTTGTTTACGGAGTTCGTTACTTACTCTTACCTGCCGAAATGCCGGGTTATCAAGAGCAAACTTCACAACAGCTTGCTCTATTGCCTCATCAACACGATTTTTTAAGTTGGGAACGCGTCTATTTTGATTCAGCAATGCTTCAACACCACCTTGCTCAACCGCTTGTTGATAACGATAGAATGTATCTCGGCTCATTCCCATTACTTTGCAGGCTTTAGAAATATTACCCAGTTCTTCTGCTAAATTTAATAAACCGGTCTTGTGTTTAATGAGAGGGTTGTTAGAATAAAACATGAGAGTTTCCTTTTTGTTTAGATTGATTTTTGACACTCATATTCTAAACGGGAAACTCTCACTTTTTAGAGTGAATTGTCAGATCAAGTCTGATCTTCTACAGATTAATAAATATAAAAAATGATCTGACCCCAAAAAGTTAGACTCATCTAATTCAAGGACTGAGTTCTGTATTCCACAGGACTGAGTCCTTTTAGTTTCACTTGAATACGTTCATTGTTGTAGTAATAAATGTATTCGTGAATCGTTTGTTTAAGCTCAGCAAGCGTGTTAAACCGTTTGCCAAAGTAACATTCCGTTTTGAGTCGCCCGAAAAAGCTTTCCATTGCACTGTTATCCAAGCAATTTCCCTTTCTTGACATACTTTGTCTAATGCCATTTTGTTGGCAGATTGCCTGAAAACCTAACATTTGATATTGCCAACCTTGGTCGGAATGTAATATCGGTGTCGACCCGTTAAGCCTTGCCACCGCTTGATTCATCATTCTAGTTATCTGCCCAAAATTCGGGTTTTCTGCCAAGTCATAGGCGATAATTTCGCCATTAAATCTTGCTGTAAGCGATTTTCTGCAATCCGACCCACTTCTCCTTGATACGAGCGATATTTTCGGTACTTGCATTTCCCTTTCAACCCCAATGTTTGCATTATCGCTTGGACTTTTTTATGGTTAATTTTCCGGATTTTTCTCAATATCAGCGTGATACGACGATAGCCATAGTTACCCTTGTTTTCGTGATAAATTTCAGCCACTTTCTGTACAATCGCGGCATTTTTATCCACTTTATCCGCAAGATAGTAAAAGAATGTGCTGCGTTTTAAGCCGATAAGGTGTAACAAGATTTCTAGTGGAAATTGCACTCGTAATGCCTTTACGACATTGGCTTTTTCCGCATTTTGGCTTGGTTGAATTCCTGTAACTTTTTTAGAATCGCATTCTCCGCTTCAAGCTCCAAAATACGGTAACGCAAGCGTTCTTCCTCGGTTTTCGGTGGGGGGAAGGCATTTTCGGGTATTTCGGTTTCATTGACGGACGCCCTTTTGATTTAGGTAATAAGCCGTTTATACCCTTTTTCTCAAAGGCTTGCAACCATTGGCTGATAAGAGCGGGGGAAGGAATACCAAAATGCAAAGCGGCTTTCTTTGTAGAAAATTGCCCGTTTTTAACCGCCTGTATCACAGATAATTTGAATTCGGAGGAGTAAGTTTGCTTTTTACCTAAAACAGCTAACCCATTGAAACCATAATGATGATATTGGTTAATCCAAAGTCGTAATGTGCTTTTCTCCAGCTGAAAATGCTGACGAGTAAGCGAGTGATTTTTTCCGGTTTGAAGATAAAATTCGATCACTTGTTGTTTGAAAGATTGGTTGTATTTAGTCATAAAAAAATCTGCACCTTAATCAGTTGGTTATTTAGTCCAACTTTTGGGGGGCAGATCAAAGGAAGTGGTTTTGTATAAACTAAATCGTTGCTAACGCATCTCGTGCTTTTAGAATTGGTCTAAAGATGTAATCAATAATTCTCATATGACCAGCTTCTAATTCTGCTTCTACCACCATACCTGTTCGGATCTCCAATCCTTTTTCTTTCCATTGTTGCAAGGATTCAGGCGATATTTCTAATGAAACCACATAACTAGGCGGAGCATTTCTATCTTCTTTATCAGGCACGGTATCCGCACCAATTTTAACCACTTTTCCTAGCATAGTACCGTAAATACTATAATCATAAGCGGTTAATTTGAGTGAAGCTCTCATATCAGGCACAACATAACCGATATCTTTCGGCGTTACACGAGCTTCTACTAACAAATTCCCATCATTTGGTACAATTTCTAAAATAGTTTGTCCAGGGTTTACTACCGCACCAATGGTGTTGAAGTGAATTTGGTTTACAGTACCGCTTGAAGGCGAAACAATCGTTGCTCTATCTAGCTGATCTTGCACTGTTTTAATGCTTTCATTCGCTAAGGCTAATTGTGATACTGCATCAGATAGCTCTTGAGCTCGTTTTTTGTGTGTGTCAGAAAAGTAATTTTCTCTTTCTGTTCTGATATTATTGAGAGCTTGTTGTTGTGCAAGGATATCTCTTTTGGGTACAGCACCACTATTTTCAAATCGTGAAAGATTATTTAACTCTTGCTGTTTTAAAGAAATTTGAGAATCATAGTTTTTTGCTCTCGTAAGGTATTCTTCCACCTTTGTCGAAAGTAGGCTTCTTTCTGCATCAACGAGATCCGGATAAGCCTCTTGATAACCTTTTGGAATAGCAAAACTTTTTGCATTTTCAGCTTCTGCTTGTAATCTTAATTTTCTTAATGTGAAAGTAGCGATTTTTTTCTCAATTTCTTCTAACTGAGCTTGATATCTTGTTGTATCAAGTTCTGCCAATACTTGGCCAGTTTCTATATTATCCCCCTCGCTCACATTGAGCTGAATTAAAATTCCACCCTCTAAGTTTTGTACAATTTGTGTTCTTTCGTGAGACACAACTTTACCATTTGCTCTCACAACACGGCTAAATTGGGTTAGATATGACCAAACTAGCAATGCACTCAATAAAAACACAATAACCCAAAGTAATTTATTACTTTTTTTAGGTGGTTTAATTTCTTTTGTTAAATCTCTCATATTCCAACCTTAATTATTTTGTTCTGGCTGATTGTTTTGAGCCTTTTGAATTCTATTTAATACTTCATCTCTCGGACCATCAGCAATCACGTAACCATCGGCAATCACAATAATACGATCAACCATTGCTAAAATTGGCATTCGATGTGTAACCGTAATAAAGGTTTTATCTTTAGAGAAATTCGCTAAGGTATTAATGATAGAACCTTCGATATTTGGGTCTAAACTTGCGGTTGGTTCGTCAAGTAATAAAATTTTACTATCACTTAACAGCATTCTGGCAAGCTGAACACTTTGTTTTTGCCCAACAGATAAACCTCTACCGCCATCTTTAATCATTAAATCTAAACCGTGTGGGTGAGAGGTTAAAAAGTTGGCTAACCCAGTTTGAGATAACACACCCATAATTTTCTGATCGCTAATGTTCGGATTATTAAAGGTTAAATTCTGTCTTAACGTACCGCTAAATAATTGAATTTCCTGATTAACCACCGAGATAGCATTTCTAATATCGTTACTAAATATTTGGCGGATATCAATACCATCAATTTTTACTTCCCCTGAGTTAGGGTATTGTAAACCTGATAAAAGACGTAAGAAAGTAGATTTACCTGAACCATTTGGTCCTAAAATACCAATTTTCTCGCCCGGTCTAATCACAAGATTTTGCACCTGTAATGCAGGTTTAGAATCTTTATCGTACTGATAAATCACATTTCTTAATTCAAAGAAGCCGTTGATATTTTGACGACGTAATTTCTGCTGCTCAACAGGATCGTCTTGCTCTGACTCCGCAATTAAATCTAGCTCTTTTAAAGAAGATTTGACTTGAGCCCAACGAATTAAAAGCGAGCTTAAACGAGCAACAGGGGCAAGAGTACGAGAAACAAGAATACTCATTGCAATAATTGCACCCATTGTCATTTTGCCATCAAACGCATAATAAACGGCGGTTGATACCGTTAATACATAAGCAATTTGCTGAACACTAGCAGCCCATTGAGTTAAATGAGACACTAAAGCACGCTGACGCATTGAAATATCAGCAATAATCTCACTAATATCGTCCCATTGTTGCGTAAAGAAACGTTGTGATTTAGTCACTTTAATCACATCTAATTGATAGCTTACCTCGTTAAATAAACGGTTAGCTGCGGTGCGTGAGCCTAATGTTTCTTTTACGATATTCATCATTTTCTTTCTAAATAGAATAGGTGGAATAACCATAAATAACATTGCAATAATAGAAACCCAAACAACATTACCGCCAATCGCATAAATAACAAAAATGAATAACAACACAAATGGAATATCAACCAAAGAACCAACAGCCGCTTCGGTAAAAAATTCACGGATTGAGTTAAAATCTCGCATCATTTGGCTTAAATGGTTAGGCGTTGGTGTTTCATTTTTCAATCTCAAGCCTAGTAAGCGACGTAGTAACAAGCTAGTTGCTTGAATATCAATTCGCTTACCACTAAAGTCTAATAAATGCGAACGAATAATTCTAAGCGTTGCCTCTAATGCAAAGGCAATCATAACCCCAATAAGTAATGCCCATAAGGTTTCTTCAGACTTATTAGGAATAACTCTGTCGTAAACTTGTAACGAGAAGAAAGAGGTAATTAATGCTAAAATATTGGCAAAAAGCGTAGCAATTAATACTTTGGTAAATACGCCTTTTTCTAAAGAGAAGATAGACCAAAACCAATGTTTCTTTTCAACAGGAATAGATTGTTCTAAATAAATTCTATCAATTTGCTTTCTAATCAGCAGAGCAGGTAAGTTGATTGAAGCAAGCACATCATCGCTTTTCAACTCAATGGTTTCGCCAAAATTAATAGAAGCAAAAGAAATAATATTATTTGTTGAGTTAATATCAGTTATAACCGCATAATTACATTGAGAGTTTTCTTTTTTCAATTCAACAATGCAAGGTACAGGCAAGTTTAATAAGTGTTTATCAGATAAACTAATATTTAATTGAAAATCTTCACTAAATCGAGGGTTATTCTGAACTTCGCTAAAAGAGTTGAGTTCGGCTAGTTCATCAGCAACCAGCTCAACTCCAATATGATTTGCCTGAATTTTAATAGCTTCAGGTAAAGTTAAATGCCAACTAGGTGTTACGTTCTTATTATCCATTTTCTACTCTGATGTGTTAAAGATAGAGCCATTCGTAATACGAATTTTGCTTGCTTTCAAGTTTAATAATTGAGCTTGTAGCGAAATTAATTGCTGACGAGTTTGAAGTAATGTTCTATGAGCAGATAAACCATCAGACAATGTCGCTGTGCCTGCTTCAAACTCAGAATCAAATACACCTATCGCACTCATTCCTTTCTTTTCTAACCCTAAAAGGGTGTTTTTATTATTGTTTAAACGATTAGTCTCTAATTCAATTCGCTTATTTTCGGTTTCTAACTGAGTTTCAATTTGAGTAACTTTACGATTTGCCGCTTTATAAGCAGATTCAGCCGCATTTACTGTTGCAGAACGAGCAAACACAGAAGTAGGTAATTGGAATGAAACACCTACAGTGTGAACAGAGCTACCATTGGTTGCTTTACCAACTTCGCCCTCTAAAACTAAGTGTGGATAAATATCGCTTTCGGCTTGCTGGAATTGAGCATAAGCAATCTCTTTATTGATTTCAGCTTGTCTTAATTGCAGAGATTCATTACCCAAATCAGGTAAAATCTGTGAAGTGATACTATACAAACTTGGAATATCATTTAATGTAATTGGCGACATCAATTTTGCTGAGAGTAAATCCAAATTTAACGCAATTTCAATATTAATAGCGTCTAACTCAGATTTAAGTTCAGCCAATCTCAAATTTAATGTGTTAGATTCTGAAGCGGTGGACATACCTGCTTCAAATCGCACATCCGCCAAACCAGATAGTTTAGAAATAGAAGCAATAGAAGAACTCAATAGTTTGCTATTTTCCACCAATGAAGAAATTTTAACTACCGCTTCAACAGTTGAAGCAATAACTTCTCGCTCTTCAATAAAAAATTCTAATTGAGAGTTATCCACCCCAAGCTCGCCCTGTTTCTCTTTATGTTTTGCAGAGCCAAAATCCCATAATGTATAACTTGCATTTGCACCAATGTAAGGGCTTGTTTGGCTTGAATAACGGGCAACAGGGCGAATAGAAGGCCAGTTATTTTTGCGGATAATCTCTGCTTCTGCTTTTCGTTGCTCAATCACACTTGGCAATGAAGATACATTTTGATTGTATTCTAAAGCGGAATTAATAATAGATAAGAAAGAGTTATAACCTTGAGATTGTAGCGATGGAGATTTAACTGTATTAGGTGTACTTACAGGAAGGCTAGCAGATGAATTACCGCCATCAGCACTACAAATTGAACAGGCTTGGCCACTAACCTCGAAATTATGTTGATTTTGGCTACTACAAGCACTTAAAAAAGTGGCAGAGCTAACCAATAAGAGTAGTTTTTTCATAGAAATGGATACAATTTAATTAAAGTAAAATAATAAATGGCTAATTATATTCAGTTATTCATTTAAAAAATAGCGTTTTATTTTACAAATTTGTCAGGAAATGTAAAACCTATAATGGAACAAGGTTATTTAATAGCCTTCCTATAATTTTTATTATAGAATGTAGTATGCTAATGCGTATGCTAATGCTAATGCTAATGCTAATGCTAATGCTAATGCTAATGCTAATGCTAATGCTAATGCTAATGCTAATGCTAATGCTAATGCTAATGCTAATGCTAATGCTAATGCTAATGCTAATGCTAATGCTAATGCTAATGCTAATGCTAATGCTAATGCTAATGCTAATGCTAATGCTAATGCTAATGCTAATGCTAATGCTAATGCTAATGCTAATGCTAATGCTAATGCTAATGCTAATGCTAATGCTAATGCTAATGCTAATGCTAATGCTAATGCTAATGCTAATGCTAATGCTAATGCTAATGCTAATGCTAATGCTAATGCTAATGCTAATGCTAATGCTAATGCTAATGCTAATGCTAATGCTAATGCTAATGCTAATGCTAATGCTAATGCTAATGCTAATGCTAATGCTAATGCTAATGCTAATGCTAATGCTAATGCTAATGCTAATGCTAATGCTAATGCTAATGCTAATGCTAATGCTAATGCTAATGCTAATGCTAATGCTAATGCTAATGCTAATGCTAATGCTAATGCTAATGCTAATGCTAATGCTAATGCTAATGCTAATGCTAATGCTAATGCTAATGCTAATGCTAATGCTAATGCTAATGCTAATGCTAATGCTAATGCTAATGCTAATGCTAATGCTAATGCTAATGCTAATGCTAATGCTAATGCTAATGCTAATGCTAATGCTAATGCTAATGCTAATGCTAATGCTAATGCTAATGCTAATGCTAATGCTAATGCTAATGCTAATGCTAATGCTAATGCTAATGCTAATGCTAATGCTAATGCTAATGCTAATGCTAATGCTAATGCTAATGCTAATGCTAATGCTAATGCTAATGCTAATGCTAATGCTAATGCTAAAAGTGTGGCTAAGGCATAATTTAAAAATTATGAGATATTTTCATAATTACTAAGACTAAAACGTCTTGAAAATTTCATAATCAGAATGAGGAATTTATATGAATATTAATGTTGGACAATCTGCTAAAGTAGTATTGCCTGTTAAAGCTACTTCTATTAAGAAAACAGTAAAAGTAGGTAATAACTTAGAAGTACATCTAGCAAATGGTAGTGTTATTACTTTAGAGAACTATTTCCCAAATAAACCTGAGTTATTAACAAACGAAGGTAACAACCAAGTTACAGAATTAACTATTAGTGATAATGGTGAAGTTGTGGGCATCAAAGAACTAAGTGCCGAAGAAACAGCTTCTATGCTAGGTAATGCTTACTCATCATTAAGCTCATCACCTAACGACATTCTATTACTATCAGAAAGCGAAGCCTCTGCAGCTGCAGTAGGTGCAAAATCATATACTGCAGAAGTAATTGGTGCATCTGCTGCACTATTAGCTGGTATTTTTATTGCAGGAAGAGATAAATCAAGCTCTGACAACAAATCTGCAACAGTGAATAAACCAAAAACAACAACTGAGCGTATTGATACTGATGGCAATGGTACATTAGATACTGAAGTCATTACTGAGCATGATGCAAGCGGTCAAATTACGAAAGAAATTCGCAAAACTGATGCAAATGGTAATGGCAACCCTGAAAAAGTGGTTACAACCAAAACTAATCCAGATGGTAGCAAAACAGTAACTACAGAAGAAAGCACTAAAGATGATGGTGTTTATGATAAATCAGTTGAAATTACCACTAAGTCAGATGGTAGCAAAACGACTGTAGAAAGCACAGATACTACAGGCGATGGTAAAAAAGATACCACTGTTACTACTGAAACAGATAAAAACGGCAATGTAACTTCTACTAAAAAAGTAGTTGATAAAGATCAAGACGGCAATCCAGAAGAAACAACTAAAACTGAGACTAAGCCAGACGGTACAAAAGTAACTACTGAAACCAAAGATCAAAATGATGATGGTAAAGTAGATAGTACAGTAACCAAAACTGAAAACCCAGATGGTTCTTCAACAAAAGAAGAAACCAAAGCTGATGGTACAACAACTGTAACCAAAGATGACGGCAAAGGTAATACTTCAATAGAAACTAAGAACCCAGATGGCTCTTCAACTAAAGAAGAGAAAAATGCTGACGGTTCAATCAAAACCACAGAAGATGATGGTAAAGGCACAACTGTAACCAAAACTGATGATGGAAAAGGTAATACCTCAACAGAAACTAAGAACCCAGATGGCTCTTCAACTAAAGAAGAGAAAAATGCTGACGGTTCAATCAAAACCACAGAAGATGATGGTAAAGGCACAACTGTAACCAAAACTGATGATGGAAAAGGTAATACCTCAACAGAAACTAAGAACCCAGATGGCTCTTCAACGAAAGATGAAACCAAAGCTGACGGCACAACAGTAAAAACTGAAAACGACGGCAAAGGCAACACATCAACAGAAACTAAAAAACCAGATGGTTCTACAACAAAAGAAGAAACCAAAGCTGATGGTACAACAACTGTAACCAAAGATGACGGCAAAGGTAATACTTCAACAGAAACTAAGAACCCAGATGGCTCTTCAACTAAAGAAGAGAAAAATGCTGACGGTTCAACCAAAACCACAGAAGATGATGGTAAAGGCACAACTGTAACCAAAACTGATGATGGAAAAGGTAATACCTCAACAGAAACTAAGAACCCAGATGGCTCTTCAACTAAAGATGAAACCAAAGCTGACGGCACAACAGTAAAAACTGAAAACGACGGCAAAGGCAACACATCAACAGAAACTAAAAAACCAGATGGTTCTACAACCAAAGAAGATACTAAAGCTGATGGTACGACTACTGTAACCAAAACTGATGATGGAAAAGGTAATACCTCAACAGAAACCAAGAACCCAGATGGCTTTTCAACGAAAGATGAAACCAAAGCTGACGGCACAACAGTAAAAACTGAAAACGACGGCAAAGGCAACACATCAACAGAAACTAAAAAACCAGATGGTTCTACAACCAAAGAAGATACTAAAGCTGATGGTTCGACTACTGTAACCAAAGATGACGGCAAAGGTAACACTTCAACAGAAACTAAGAACCCAGATGGCTCTTCAACTAAAGAAGAAACTAAAGCTGATGGTACAACTTCTGTAACTAAAGATGACGGCAAAGGTAACACTTCAACAGAAACTAAGAACCCAGATGGCTCTTCAACTAAAGAAGAAACTAAAGCTGATGGTACAACATCGACAGAAACTACTAAGCCAAACGGTGAAACTACATCTGTAACTAAACACCCTGATGGTTCAACCACAACTACAACCACTAAGCCAAATGAAGATGGTTCAACTACTGCTACTATTGTTAATAAAGACAAAGATGGCAAAGAGATTGAAACAACCGTTAAAGTAACACAGCCTAATGGTTCATCAGTAGCGGAAACAACTCGCCCAGACGGTACAAGTACAACAGTTACCGATAACGGTAAAGGTACAACCACAACGGTAAACCGTGATTCAAATGGTGATGTAACTGATACTACAACAACAGTTACTAAACCAGACGGATCATCTGTTTCTACAACGAAAAATGCAGATGGTACAAGCTCAACTACCACAACTAAACCAAACAAAGATGGTAGCACAACAGCAACAACAGTAGAAAAAGATGCAGGTGGTAAAACTACTGCAACTACGGTAACTAACACCAAGCCAAACGGTGATGTAACATCTGAAACTAAATACCCAGATGGTACGAGCAAAACTGTAACCAAAACAGATACTAATGGTGATGGCAAACAAGACACCACAGTTACAACTGAGAAAGATAAAAACGGCAAAGTAACTTCAACGGAAACAGCTGTTGATTTATCTCCAACTGATGGTAATCCTGAAACTGTAACTAAAGTTGAGCCACAGGCTGATGGCAGCACTAAAACAACAATCATCAAAGATGAAAACTCTGATGGTGTAGTTGATAGTGTAACTGAAAGCACTACTAAACCAGATGGTTCTACTACTTCTGTTACTGAACACAAAGATGAAAACGGCAACAAAACAGGTACAACTGAAACTACAACCACTCCAGATGGTAAAGGCGGTTCAACCTCTAACAGTGTACACAAAGATGCCGACGGCAACGTAACAGGTACTACTGAAAGCACAACTACACCAGACGGCAAAGGTGGTTCAACTACACACACGACCGAAAAAGACAAAAATGGTGAAGTAACTTCAACTACTGAGAAGCAAACCAATGCAGATGGTAGTTCAACATCTGAGACTAAATATCCAGACGGATCTAGCTCAACGACTAAAGACGATGGTAAAGGCACGACTGAGACTGAAAATAAAGACAAAGACGGCAACGTAACCTCAACTGAAAAAGTCGTAGATACTAATCCGAAAGACGGTAATCCTGAAAGTGTAACCAAAGATGAAACTAATGCTGATGGTACTAAAGTAACTACCGAAACCAAAGACGAAAACTCTGATGGTAATGCGGAAAGTCAAACTACTACCACAACTCGTCCTGATGGTTCTTCAACAACAGAAGAGAAGAAAGACACTACAGGTGATGGCAAGTTAGATACTACAATCACAACCGAAAAAGATGAAAAAGGTAATACAACATCTACTACAACGGTGGTTGATAAAGATGGTGATGGTAATGCAGAAAGCACTACTACAGTAACTAACAACCCAGACGGTAGCACTACAACAACAGTTGCTGAAGATAAAAATGATGATGGTACTGTAGATACAACCACCACGACAACAACACGTCCTGATGGTAGTTCAACTACAACTGTAGAAAACCAAGACGGCTCAACTTCAACAACTGAAGATGACGGAAAAGGTACAGTAACCAAAACTGAAAAAGATAAAGAAGGCAATGTAACCGATACCACAGAAGTGACGCACGATGATGGCAGCAAAACGACAATCATCAATCGTCCAGATGGCACAACTTCAATTATTGAAGATGATGGCAAAGGTACAGTTACAACAACTGAACAGGGTAAAGATGGTAAAGAAACTTCATCTACAACAACAGTAGATAAAGACCAAGACGGTAATCCAGAAAGTACAACGAATGTTGAAACTAAACCAGATGGCACAAAAGTAACTACTGAAACTAAAGATGAAAATGATGACGGTAAAGTAGATAGCCAAACTACAACAACCGAACGTCCTGATGGCACTTCTACAACAGTAGAGAAGAAAGACACTACAGGCGACGGCAAGTTAGATACGACAATCACAACCGAAAAAGACGAAGATGGTAAAACAACTTCAACTAAAACGGAAAAAGATGAAGATCTAGATGGTAACCCAGAAAGTACAACAACGGTAATTAACAACCCAGATGGTATAAAAGTAACGACTGAAACCACAGATAAAGATGACGATGGCAATGTAGATAGCACAACGACTACAACGACACGTCCTGATGGCAGCTCAACGTCTAAAACTGAAAATACTGACGGCTCAACTTCAACAACTGAAGCCGACGGTAAGGGTAATGCTGTAACTAAGACTGACGACGGCAAAGGTAATACTTCAACTGAAACTAAGCGTCCGGACGGTAGTTCAACGACTATTGCGGATAAAGCTGATGGTTCAACTGAAAAAACTGAAAACGACGGCAAAGGCACAACTGCAACTGTAAAAGATGACGGTAAAGAAATCAGTGGTACAACTAAACCAAACGCAACTGTAACTGTTACAGATGCAAATGGTAACAAGTTGGGCGAAGCTGTAGCTGATAGTGAAGGTAAATACAATATTCCACTAGATCCATCGAAAACAGATGGTGAAACCATCAATGTAACTGTGAAAGATCCTGTTACTGGCACAACAACCACAACACCTATCACAGCATTTGATACAACACCACCAGCGAAGCCAACTGATGAAAATACAAACACTCAAGGCGATAAAGCGAGTGGCACAGTAACTGTATCAGGCACAACAGAGCCAGGTGCAACAGTAGTTATTAAAGACGAAGCTGGAAAAGTAATCGGCACAGGCAAAGCAGATGATAAGACAGGTGCATACAATGTAACCCTAGATGATCCAAGCAAAGCCAAAGACGGCGAAACTTT
>NZ_JBGTYY010000029.1:0-27234 GCF_041807705.1 Mannheimia kashgarensis | reverse complement strand
TGAGCTATATTTGAAAGAATGCGAATGGCGTTTTAATCACAGTGACTTAAAATCTCAAATATTCCTTTTAAAACAATTGGTTAAAGGGGGTTTAGGTTAGTTATCTAGGACAGCCCCAAAATTAAAGCAGTTGGAGCGATCTTTGGTTGAAAAAGCCAATGAAATTGAAATGAAAAAAGAGAAATCCTTACTTGGATTATGCGATTTTACTTGAAGTAACCATTTAATGTCGGAAAATCCAAGATGATATTATTCTATAATCGGATTTAGATGTTCAAATTGGGATAAGTAAAGCGTATCTATTGGATTTTACAAGGAGTTTTGTGTTTGGTGCTATGTTATTTAACGTTGAAAACCCGTAAAAATAAGCGGGCTTAAGCCCGCTTTTATTTTACAATATTTTTCTACTCGTAATTCTACACCATTCCTCTTTCTCCACCACAGGATCAAGCTCAAATGATGAGCTATAAGCCTCACATACACTTTCAGCCTGAGTGGCAAGAATGCCTGACAAGCCTAAATCGCCATTTGGTTTTACAAGAGTAATAATATTAGGTGCAAGTTCTTTTAATGGGCCTGCAAGAATATTGGCTACTACAACATCAGCTTGTAAATCTTTTGGCTGATCTTTAGCTAAGAATAGTTCTAAACGATCTTCTACACCATTGGCTTTCGCATTATTTTGGCTGGCTAAAATGGCTTGTGGATCGATATCAATCCCGATTGCCTGTTTCGCTCCGAGTTTAAGTGCTGCAATCGCTAAAATGCCTGAACCACAGCCGAAGTCGATAACTGTTTTGCCTGCTAAATCTAAACCATCTAACCACTGTAGGCAGAGTGAAGTTGTTGGGTGCGTACCTGTTCCGAATGCTAAACCAGGGTCTAGCATCACATTCACCGCATTTGGATCTGGCACTTCACGCCAGCTTGGACAAATCCATAAGCGTTTGCCAAATTGCATTGGATGGAAGTTATCCATCCATTCACGCTCCCAGTCTTTATCTTCAATTTGCTCAATTTTATGGGCGAAATCCTCTCCCACTAATTTGCTAATTTTTAATGCTTCTACGATAACATTCATATCGGTTTCAGCATCAAATAAGCCAACTACATCGGTATTGCCCCATAAGCGGGTTTCGCCCGGAAGCGGTTCAAAAATAGGGGTGTCTTGGCTATCCATAAAAGTAACGGATACCGCTCCAATCTCTGTTAAAAAATCGCTGATTTCTTCAGCTTGTTTGTCTGTGCTATTTAAACGAATTTGTATCCAAGCCATTTTATTTCCTTTTACCGCTTACAAGCGGTGATATTTTCTCTAAATTTTGCAAATTGGACGGAGTTATCCACGTCCACCCACCGTAATCTTATCTAACTTCACAGTCGGCTGCCCCACACCGACCGGCACAGATTGCCCTTCTTTACCACAAGTGCCAATTCCGGGATCGAGCTCCATTTTTTTACCCACCATTGAAACTTGCTGCATTGCTTCAATCCCACTACCGATAAGTGTAGCACCTGTAACAGGTTTAGTGATTTTACCTTTTTCGATTAAGTAGGCTTCTGCGGTGGAGAACACAAATTTGCCTGAGGTAATATCAACTTGTCCACCGCTGAAGTGTGGAGCATATAAACCGTATTCGACGGATTCAATCATCTCTTCAAATTCGTGATTGCCTTCGGTGAGATAGGTATTTGTCATACGCGGCATCGGTAAATGAGCATAAGATTCTCGTCTGCCGTTACCCGTTGGTTCAATGCCCATTAAGCGAGCATTGAGTTTATCTTGCATATAGCCTTTTAGAACACCATTTTCAATCAATACGTTGCGTTGTGATGGTATGCCTTCGTCATCAACGGTAATTGAGCCTCGCATATCTGGTACAGTGCCATCATCAACGATAGTACAAAGTTCAGAGGTAACCATTTGCCCAATCTTGCCTGTAAAGAGAGAGGCTTCCTTACGGTTGAAATCGCCTTCTAAACCGTGCCCAACCGCTTCGTGTAATAAGATTCCCGGCCAGCCTGCACCGAGTACAATTGGCATTGTGCCTGCTGGGGCTGGAATGGCAGTAAGATTGACTAACGCTTGGCGAACAGCTTCTTTCGCAAGGGATTCTGCTCGACTAAAGCCCGTTGCATTCGGTTCTAAGAACCACGTTAAACCAAAACGCCCGCCCGCACCTGCTGAACCACGTTCACGCTTGCCGTTTTGTTCTACCAGTACCGAAATGGATAAACGTACCAATGGGCGAATATCAGCGGCTAATGTGCCGTCTGTGGCTGCCACTAACATCTCTTCATAAACTGCGGATAGATTTGCGTTCACTTGGATAACACGAGGATCTTCCGAGCGTGCAGTTTTATCAACCAAATGAAGTAACTCTACTTTCTGCTCACGGCTAATCGTATCTAACGGATTGATCGCTGCATAGCGTGGGCAAGCGGTCGTTTTTTTGAAATTTTTTACCAATAATTGACCGCTTGTTTGGCTGATAGAACGAGCTGCTGCTGCACATTGCTCTAATTGTTTGAGAGTGATTTGATCCGCATAGGCAAAACCTGTTTTCTCGCCTGAAACGGCACGCACACCAAAACCTCTGTCGATATAAAATCCACCTTCTTTGATGATACTATCTTCCAAGCTCCAACTTTCGTCTTGGCTGAGTTGGAAATAGAGATCGGCGTAATCAATATCACGACCTGAAAAGTGATCAAGCACTTGGCTTAAGTGTGATAATTCAAGCCCACTTGGTGCAAGTAAGCTATCTGAAACCTTGTTTAACATTGTGATTCCTAAAAATAAAAATTCCCCTCTTTTCTAAAGAGGGGGGCTGAATACAAATTTGTACTTATCCTTTTAATCCCTCTTGTTCTCTTACATTATCTACGCCTTTATCTGCTTCAACACGTTGCATAAAGGCAGAAAGTTGTGAAAGATGAGAGAAATCTAAGCCTAAACGGCGGCACCAGTTCAACATAATGTAGAGGTAAACATCAGCAACCGAGATGGTTTCACCAAAGAAAATATGGCTCTCTAAATGCTCGTTCGCCACTTCAAGTTGCTCTAACACTTGTTCTGCGGCTTGTTGGCGAATGGCTTTGATTAATTCCTCATTGCCTTCCGCGTAGCTTGGTAGACGGAACAGTGGCACGAAAGATTTATGCACATCGGCATTAAAATAAGCTAACCAGCGAGCGGCTTTGGCTTTATCACGAGTCGTTTTACTGCCGAAAAGTTTAGCATCTGGGTAAAGCTCATCTAAATAGTGAACGATCGCTTGGTTTTGTGGAAGTACTAAGTCGCCATCAACCAATAGCGGCACAGCTCCACGAGGGTTTAATGCCAAAAATTCAGGTGTTTTAATAAATTCACGGCTTACAGCTTGAAAGTCGTAATCTTGATTGGCGTGCAATTTGACCCATTCCAATGCAACGTGTGGCACGAATGAGCAAGCACCAACTAAACCATATAATTTCATCTATTTTTCCTCTTATTAAGGGAGTAATTTTTCCAAACGCCATAAATCAGCGTAAGTTGCTCGGGCTTTAATCAAATGGGCTTGGTTACCATCAACCATAATTTCTGCTGCTTGTGGGCGAGAGTTATAAGTTGATGACATTGCCGCCCCGTAAGCACCTGCAGAACGCATTGCGATTAAATCGCCTTCTGCAATCGCAAGCTCTCGCTGTTTACCTAAGAAATCGGAGGTTTCACAAATTGGGCCAACGACATCATAAATAGCAGTTTGGCGATCAAGGGTTTTATTCACTTCGGTAATTTGCATATAGGCTTCATAAAGGGCGGGGCGAATCATATCGTTCATACCTGTATCCACAATCGCAAAGTTGCGATCTTCATTCTGTTTCAGGTATTCCACTTTCGTCACCAAAATGCCTGCGTTTGCGGTAATAGCACGGCCCGGCTCAATAATAATTTCTAAGTTTTCGTAGCCTTTGAGTTTTTCTAATAGGGCTTTGGCGTATTCAGTCGGGTGCGGAGGCTCTTCGCCGTTGTAAGGCACGCCTAAACCACCGCCTAAGTCTAAGTGGTGTAGCTCAATGCCGTCTTCACGCAGTTGCTCCATTAAGACGATTAAGCGATCGGTTGCATCTAAAAACGGTTGTAATTCGGTTAATTGCGAGCCGATGTGGCAATCCATACCGGTAATTTTCACATTGGGTAGAGTTTTCGCCAAACGATAAACTTCACGAGCTTGAGTTACGCTTACGCCGAATTTGTTTTCTTTTAAACCAGTGGAAATATAAGGGTGAGTGTGGGCATCAACATCTGGGTTTACACGCAGAGAAATAGGAGCAACTTTACCTAATTCGCCAGCCACTTCGTTGATGCGGTGAAGTTCGGAAACTGATTCAATGTTAAAGCAACGAATCCCTACTTCCAACGCTCGCTTGATTTCGCTGTGCGATTTTGCTACACCGGAAAAGACAACTTTAGAGGCTTCGCCACCAGCGGCTAAGACACGCTCCAACTCGCCTTGAGAGACAATATCAAAGCCAGAGCCGAGACGAGCCATTACATTTAACAAGGCAATGTTAGAGTTGGATTTGACTGCAAAGCAAACTAAATGTGGGTGCGAGCCGAACGCATTATTGAATGCGTGCCAGTGGCGTTCAAGGGTGGCTCTGGAGTAAACATAAGCCGGTGTGCCGTATTGCTCGATAATATCGGCAATAGCGACTTCTTCGGCAAAAAGTTGGTTATTTTTATATTCAAAATGGTTCATTGAAAGTCCGTTGTGTTTGGGATTTTGAAAGAAAAAGAGGCAACAAGCGGTCGCTTTTTCACAAAAATTTGCAAAATTTTAGCAAAAACAGACCGCTTGCAATGATTATTTTTGTTCGTGTTTAGGGGCTTGCTCAGGGAAGTAGAGTGGGCCTTTGACCCCGCAAGCACTTAAGCCTAAAGTAGTTACTAATGCGATTAAAATGAGTTTTTTCATAGGTTTTTCCGCTTAAAAAATGATGCTTCATTCTAAAACAAAATCAGTACCCTCGCTATAAAAAAATAGCACTTCAGTGTTTAGTGAGACTTGACTATTGAGGTACTGATAGTTAAGAGTGGCTCAGATTATTTTAAGAAAATGAGTCTAACTTTCCAGAGCAGTTCAAAATCTCTGTCCTTGAATTTTCTATAAACTTTTGATAACAATGATCGTAAAGGCGAATAATTATTTGCACTTTTTATGTGAAAACAAGCGGTCGTTATTGGACAGTTTTTGCAAAATTTATCCGAAAAGCTACCGCTTGTCATATGCTATTACTACTGTTTTGTACCGCCGAAAACCGCGTGGTATTCTTTCATTTCACCAGCTTTGGCCTCTTTATTTTCTAGATTCACTCTACCAACGGCATCATCAAGTTTCGGACCAGTAAATAAACCACTATATTCCCCAGTAAAATCTCCCGCAAAGGCTTTGCCTTCAAACGCATTTGCTAATTTATGGACGGCAGTTTCACTTAGGCTGATTTTGCCAAGAGTATTGCTGTGAATTTCTCCTTTAACTGAAGAATCAGTAGCAAGGAAATTTTTACTTCCACCAAAATCAGCAGTCAGAGTTACTGTCCCATCTACAAATGGTTTACTTGGGATAGTGTCAGGTTCTCCAGATGCTCTTTCAGTTCTTGTGACTGCTAGAAGTTCGCCTTGATAGGTGGCTTGACCTTTTAACTCATTGAGATATTCGTTGCGGTTATTTTGGACAACAAACTCAATCACATTTTGTGGGTATGGCTTACCAGCATATAAACCTTGATAAAAAAGATCTGCTGTATTGCCATCATGCAGAATACCGTATGTGGTGTTTGGCTGATTAACAAATAGATAATCTATTTCTGTTTTTCGTACTTTTGTTCCGCTTACATCACTATGTCCTTGAATAGTTGGATCGGATAATGTGCCTTGATGTACGCCGAAATAGGGCTTGCCATCCTTGTTTCCTAACTCTTTGAAATCAATGATAACGTGATCATTTTCGGCTGAAAGTGGTGTAATAATCCAGTTTCCACCTTGCACACAATAGCCAGTGCAAGTGTTGTCATCTAGAAAATTAGACACTACCTTCAATGTTTTATATGAGCCAGTAATACTGTTTTCTGTCAAAGTACGGTTACGCCACTCCACGCCATTACTGTCTGTTTCGACATTTCTGTTTGCTATTGTTGGTTGTGATGGCTTGGTATTATTGGTACTTCCTTGATTTGGATTGACTGGTTGGGCGTTAGCTTGATTGTCTGTTGCGGCTGGAGAAATAGTTGCACTATTTTCGGATTTATTTGAACTGCCACAAGCTGTGATACCGAAAACCGCCATTGCCACAAGGCTGATTTTAATAATTTGTTTCATATGTTGTTCCTTAAACAAATGGCGATAATTTCTTATCGCCATTATAGATTAGTAAGATGAACCTAAAATTTTTCCAGTTGCTTGTGATGCTTTCGCTCCTGCCTCAATTTTGGCACGTGTTATAGCACTATCTTTAGCGGTCTTTGCAACACCTACAGCTTCTTCTTTTACAGAATTACCTAAACTCTGCAACTCAGCACAGCCCGTTAAAGTGACTACAGAGATCAACAACGCAAAAATGGATTTTTTCATAATGAGTTCCTTTTAAATAAACATAATCTGAACGTTTTAAACTAGATTAAACCAATTTAAAACCATATTAGTTTAATATAAAACCAAAATGGTTTACAGAAAAATTTTCGGTAGGCTAATAATTTACCTTATGAAAATACCCTCAGATAAAGAAAAATTCAGTGAGCGTCTAAAGTTTGCGTTGAGAAATTCACAGCCTACGCTCACTAAAACCAGTGATATTGCACTGCGTTTCAACCTTCGTCACCTAAATGAGCCAGTGACCCAGCAAGCGGTGCATAAATGGTTAAATGGGCTAGCTATCCCATCTCAGGATAAAATAGATACTCTAGCAGACTGGTTATCAGTTAAACCAGAATGGTTGAGGTATGGTGTTGCTGATGATGAGCCAAACTATTCACCCCTTGATGAAATGTTAATTGAGTTGATCTATAAGCTCTCTGAACAGCAAAAAACGGCATTGTTGAGTTTTATCACTGCGTTTAAAGATAAATCGTGATAAAAGAGGGGGATTGTTAAGCGGTAGGATTTTTATTTTACTTGTAAAAAAATCTGCACTTTAATTTGTTAGTTTTTACCAACGCTTAAAGTGCAGATTGTCTAATTTAGTCGGGGCTTATTTCAAGCTGCCGACCATATCCTCAGGGCGAACCCATTCATCGAACTGTTCTGCCGTGACTAAGCCTAAGTTAATCGCTTCTTCTTTCAGTGTTGTGCCATTTTTGTGGGCAGTTTTGGCGATTTTCGCTGCATTTTCGTAGCCGATATGGGTATTTAATGCGGTCACTAACATTAGCGATTGGTCGAGCTGTTGTTTAATGCGAGGATAGTTCGGTTCAATACCGACTGCACAGTGTTCGTCAAATGACACACACGCATCGCCTAGCAGTTGAGCCGATTGTAGGAAGTTGTACGCCATCACCGGTTTATAGACATTCAGTTGGAAATGCCCTTGTGTGCCGGCGAAAGAGATGGTTACATCATTGCCTAACACTTGGGCACAGACCATTGTCATCGCTTCGCATTGGGTTGGGTTTACTTTGCCTGGCATAATAGATGAACCCGGCTCGTTTTCAGGAATAAGAATTTCGCCAATGCCTGAACGAGGGCCGGAGGCTAATAAGCGGACATCGTTGGCAATTTTATAGAGCGATACTGCAAGCTGTTTTAACGCACCGTGGGTTTCAACAATCGCATCGTGAGTCGCTAATGCCTCAAATTTGTTTTGAGCGGTAACGAACGGTAAACCGGTGAATTTTGCGATATATTCCGCAACTTTCACATCGTAACCTTTCGGGGTATTCAAGCCGGTGCCGACTGCCGTGCCACCGAGGGCTAATTCACGCAGGTGTGGCAGGGTGTTTTCCAATGCTTTGATGCCGAAGGCTAACTGTGCTGCATAGGCAGAGAACTCTTGACCGAGCGTGAGCGGGGTAGCGTCCATTAAGTGAGTACGCCCGATTTTTACCACATCTTTAAAGGCTTCGGCTTTTTCCGCTAAGGTTTTTTGCAGGCGTTTCACGCACGGCAGCGTGTGTTCCACCACTTTTTTGTAGGCGGCGATGTGCATTGCGGTTGGGTAGGTGTCGTTAGACGATTGGGATTTATTCACATCATCATTCGGGTGAATAATCGATTTTTCGCCCAGTTTACCGCCGTTTAACACGTGGGCACGGTTTGCCACCACTTCATTCACGTTCATATTCGACTGTGTACCCGAGCCGGTTTGCCAAATTACCAGCGGGAATTGATCGTCTAGCTTATTCGCCAAAATCTCATCGCAGGCTTTTGCAATTAAATCCCGTTTTTCGACCGCTAGTACGCCTAAGTCGTGGTTGGCATAGGCAGCCGCTTTTTTCAGATAACCAAACGCTTCGATAATTTCCGCCGGCATTGATGCCTCCGGCCCGATTTTGAAGTTATTGCGTGAACGCTCGGTTTGTGCCGCCCAATATTTATCGGTAGGGACTTGCACTTCGCCCATTGTGTCTTTTTCGATACGGAATGTCATTATTTACTCCTTGTTTTAAAAGTTAGAATCAATAAGCTCTAGTTATTTAGAGGTATGGCAAATACTAGCATAGAAAGGAAAAAGAAAGGAATTGCCAGAGGCAATTCCTTATTGATTTTTTGCTATTTTATGATATGGATCACATTATCTAACGGAGGTGTTAAATCTTTTTCTAAAGCCCGCTTGATATAAAGCCTGATTAGCCTCTTGCATAATAGCTCTTTTTTGTTCCTCGCTAAATGTATAAATATATTGATGATTTAAGGCTCCGTTCAACTTGAATAGCAAATCTTCAGTTGCTTCAAAACCTTGCATAACCAATTTGATAAATGCCGAAATATAACCAACTTCAGTAAAATCTTGTATTGAAAGGATTCCTACTTTTTTCAGCATCCTTTCCAATTTTAGGTTCATATTAGGTAACGTGCGAATTTGAGTTGAGCGTTTGTTATATATTTTTTGCTTTTCGGATTGCAATTCTTCTAATGTAGCGTGAATGAGTGAATTCAACTTTGATGAGTTAGCTAAAATAGTATTTGGAATAAAATAGAATTTTCTGCTTTGCAATCCTATTTTCTCGTCAGATAGATTATAGGTTTCGGCGTGTTGGCTAATAGGTGGTATATCTTTTTGAGAAATACGCAGATAAGTTACTCCATTTTGATACAATGCAATCATCAAATTATTTTTAAAACTGCATAGTAAGAAAAGTAGGTTTTTACGCGAAATTCTCCAAGAATAGGTTCGAATAGTGGAGAGATTTCTTTTCTAATTTCATTGACTGTTTGCATATAGTGACTCCATATAAGGTTATGTAATTATAGGTCTATGAACAATAAATACTGTTATTGATTAAATTTCAACAAGGATTTTTTAGATTTGTGAAGTGGCTCGAAAAGTTTGAATAAAAAAATCTGAAAATGCACTTTATTTGAGTTACTTCAAATGAAGTCTTTAGGAAGTTGTGTATCTTGAAATGTTTACTTTAATGGTTAAAAAAGATAAAAAGTAAAAACTACTTGCATAAGTATAGTAAAAAGAGTATTATAGATAAGCTTTAGGTAACTAAAGACGTTTGATGTAATCATTTATCAAATGACATTACAGATATTGTAGTGTAAAAAATGTTCCTAATCTTGGAACTACATAGGTTTAACTGAGCTCCCTTAATCTGAATTTAATGGTTAAGTTGGTAGTTTGGTTTTTTTTATTAGCTAAATTTTTTAATTGGAGCTCTGGTCTAATGCAGAACCAAAGAATCCGTATCCGCTTAAAAGCATTTGATCATCGTTTAATTGATCAATCTACTGCGGAGATCGTAGAAACAGCTAAACGTACTGGTGCACAAGTTCGTGGTCCAATTCCTTTACCAACTCGTAAAGAACGTTTCACTGTATTGATTTCTCCACACGTGAACAAAGATGCACGTGACCAATATGAAATCCGTACTCACAAACGTTTAGTTGATATTGTTGAACCAACAGAAAAAACTGTTGATGCATTAATGCGTTTAGATCTAGCTGCTGGCGTTGACGTTCAGATTAGTCTAGGTTAATTGGGAATTTTAAGAGGTTATTACAATGATTGGTTTAATCGGTCGTAAAGTTGGTATGACCCGCGTTTTCACTGAAGACGGCGTGTCTGTTCCAGTTACCGTTATCGAAATCGAAGCCAACCGTGTTACTCAAGTTAAAACCCTTGAAAACGATGGCTACTCTGCAATTCAAGTTACTACCGGCACTAAAAAAGCAAGTCGTGTAACTAAGCCAGAAGCAGGTCATTTCGTGAAAGCAGGTGTTGAAGCTGGTCGCGGTTTATGGGAATTTCGTACTGAAGGTGAAACTCAAGAGTTCACTTTAGGTCAAGAAATCAATGTTGACATCTTTACAGATGTTAAAAAAGTAGATGTTACTGGTACATCAAAAGGTAAAGGTTTCCAAGGTGGTGTTAAACGTTGGAACTTCCGTACTCAAGATGCTACACACGGTAACTCTTTATCACATCGTGTACTTGGTTCTATTGGTCAAAACCAAACTCCAGGTCGTGTGTTTAAAGGTAAAAAAATGGCAGGACACTTAGGTGCTGAGCGTGTAACTGTTCAATCACTTGAAGTTGTTCGTGTAGATGCTGAGCGTAAATTATTATTAGTTAAAGGTGCTGTTCCAGGCGCAACTAATAGTGATGTTATCGTGAAACCAGCTGTTAAAGCATAAGTCTAGGAGATAGAGATGGAATTACAAGTTGTAGGTGCAAACGCACTAACTGTTTCTGAAACTACCTTCGGACGTGAGTTTAATGAAGCATTAATCCACCAAGTAGTTGTTGCTTATGCAGCAGGTGCTCGTCAAGGAAGCCGTGCGCAAAAAACTCGTGCTGAAGTGTCTGGTTCAGGTAAAAAACCTTGGCGTCAAAAAGGTACAGGCCGTGCACGTTCTGGTGATATCAAATCACCAATCTGGCGTTCAGGTGGTGTAACTTTTGCTGCGAAACCACAAGATCACAGCCAAAAAGTTAACAAAAAAATGTACCGTGGTGCAATCAAAAGCATTCTTTCTGAGTTAGTTCGTCAAGACCGTTTAGTGGTTGTTGAGAAATTCGAAATTGACGCACCAAAAACTAAAGTATTAGCACAAAAATTAAAAGATATGGCGTTAACTGACGCTCTTATCATTACTGCAAACGTAGATGAAAATCTATTCTTAGCAGCACGTAACTTATACAAAGTTGATGTACGTGATGTTCAAGGTATCGACCCAGTAAGCTTAATCGCTTTCGACAAAGTGGTTGTTACTGTAGATGCAGTAAAACAAATTGAGGAGATGTTAGCATGATTCAACAAGAACGTTTGCTAAATGTGTTAAAAGCACCACATATCTCTGAAAAAGCGACAAACAACGCAGAAAAAGGCAATACTATCGTATTCAAAGTTGCATTAGATGCAAACAAAGTTGAAATTGCAAATGCAGTTGAACAACTTTTCGAAGTTAAAGTTGATTCTGTTCGCACAGTGGTTGTTAAAGGTAAAACTAAACGCCGTGGTGCTAAAGTTGGTCGTCGTAGTGACTGGAAAAAAGCTTATGTAACTCTTCAAGAAGGTCAATCACTTGACTTCGTTGAAGGTACGGCAGAGTAATCAGAGGAGATAATATAAATGGCTATCGTTAAATGTAAGCCGACCTCCGCTGGTCGTCGTCACGTAGTTAAAGTTGTTAACACTGAGCTACACAAAGGTAAACCTTTCGCAGCACTTTTAGATTCTAAATCTAAAACTGGTGGTCGTAACAACTTAGGTCGTATTACAACTCGTCACATCGGTGGCGGTCATAAACAACACTACCGTTTAATTGACTTCAAACGTAACAAATTAGACATTCCGGGTGTTGTTGAGCGTTTAGAATACGATCCAAACCGTTCTGCGAATATCGCATTAGTTCTTTATAAAGATGGTGAACGCCGTTATATCTTAGCACCAAAAGGTTTATCTGCTGGTGATACGATTCAAGCAGGTGCTTCAGCTCCGATTAAAGTAGGTAATGCATTACCTATGCGTAACATTCCGGTTGGTTCAACTGTTCACAACGTGGAATTAAAACCTGGTAAAGGCGGTCAAATCGCTCGTTCTGCAGGTACATATGTACAAATTATCGCTCGTGAAGGTAACTATGTAACTTTACGTCTTCGTTCAGGCGAAATGCGTAAAGTATTAGCTGAGTGTACTGCAACTATCGGTGAAGTAGGTAACTCAGAGCATATGCTTCGCGTTCTTGGTAAAGCAGGTGCAAACCGTTGGAGAGGTATTCGTCCAACAGTTCGTGGTACTGCGATGAACCCGGTAGACCATCCACACGGTGGTGGTGAAGGTCGTAACTTCGGTAAACACCCTGTTACTCCTTGGGGCGTTCAGACCAAAGGTAAGAAAACTCGTCACAACAAACGTACTGATAAATTCATTGTACGTCGTCGTGGCAAATAATTTTATTCATTAACTAAAAGGTAAACACCAATGCCACGTTCCCTCAAGAAAGGTCCTTTCCTTGACCTACACTTGTTGAAGAAGGTAGAGAAGGCGGTGGAAAGCGGGGATAAAAAACCAATTAAAACTTGGTCCCGTCGTTCAATGATCATTCCATCAATGATTGGTTTGACCATCGCAGTCCATAATGGTCGTCAGCACGTTCCTGTTTATGTTTCCGATGAAATGATCGGTCATAAATTAGGTGAATTTGCCCCGACTCGTACATACCGCGGTCATGCCGCAGATAAGAAAGCTAAGAAATAAGAGGTAAAAGATGGAAACTATTGCTAAACATCGTTACGCTCGTACTTCTGCCCAAAAAGCTCGCTTAGTTGCTGACTTAATCCGTGGTAAAAAAGTTGCGCAAGCATTAGAAATCTTAACTTTCACTAACAAAAAAGCAGCTGCTTTAGTTAAGAAAGTATTAGAGTCAGCTATTGCAAACGCAGAGCACAATGACGGTGCAGATGTCGATGATCTTAAAGTTGCTAAAATCTTCGTTGATGAAGGTCCAAGCATGAAACGTGTAATGCCACGTGCAAAAGGTCGTGCAGATCGTATTTTAAAACGTACAAGCCACATTACTGTGGTTGTGTCAGATCGTTAATTAAGTAGGAGAATAACAAATGGGTCAGAAAGTACATCCTAATGGTATTCGCCTTGGTATTGTTAAGCCTTGGAACTCTACTTGGTTCGCGAATACACAAGATTTCGCTGATAATTTAGACGGCGATTTCAAAGTACGTAAATTTTTAAATAAAGAGTTAGCGAATGCTTCTGTATCACGCATCACTATTGAGCGTCCTTCAAAAAGTATTCGTGTAACTATTCACACAGCTCGCCCTGGTATCGTTATTGGTAAAAAAGGCGAAGATGTTGAAAAATTACGCAACGCAGTTGCTAAAATTGCTGGTGTTCCGGCTCAAATCAACATTGCTGAAGTGAAAAAACCAGAGCTAGATGCTAAATTAGTAGCAGATAGCATCGCTTCTCAACTTGAGCGTCGTGTAATGTTCCGCCGCGCAATGAAAAAAGCGGTACAAAACGCGATGAAATTAGGTGCTAAAGGTATCAAAGTTGAAGTTAGCGGTCGTTTAGGTGGTGCAGAAATTGCTCGCTCAGAATGGTATCGTGAAGGTCGTGTACCGCTACATACACTTCGTGCAGACATCGATTATAGCACAGCTGAAGCTCACACAACTTACGGCGTAATCGGCGTTAAAGTGTGGATCTTCAAAGGTGAAATTCTTGGTGGAATGGCTGCAGTGATTGAATCTGAAAAAGAACCAGCGGCACAGCCTAAAAAGGCGCCACGTGGCAAAGGTCGTAAATAAGGAGATCACTGAATGTTACAACCAAAACGCACAAAATTCCGTAAAGTACACAAAGGTCGTAACCGTGGTATCGCGGGCGGCACAGAAGTGAGCTTCGGTTCATTCGGTTTAAAAGCGGTTGGCCGTGGTCGTTTAACAGCACGTCAAATTGAAGCTGCTCGTCGTGCGATGAGTCGTGCGGTAAAACGTCAAGGTAAAATCTGGATCCGTGTTTTCCCAGACAAACCAATCACTGAAAAACCATTAGAAGTCCGTATGGGTAAAGGTAAAGGTAACGTTGAGTACTGGGTAGCCCTAATCCAACCGGGTAAAGTATTATATGAAATGGATGGTGTTTCTGAAGAAGTTGCACGCAATGCGTTTGCTTTAGCAGCAGCTAAACTTCCGTTCAAAACCACATTTGTAACTAAAACGGTGATGTAATGAAAGCTCAAGAACTACGTAACAAAAGTGTTGAAGAGCTGAATGGCGAATTAGTAAACCTTTTAGGTGAGCAATTCAAACTGCGTATGCAGGCAGCCACCGGTCAGCTTCAACAAACCCACCAGTTAAAACAAGTGCGTCGTAGTATTGCACAAGTTAAAACTGTATTAACCGAAAAGGCGGGTGAATAATGACTGATAAAATTCGTACAGTACAAGGTAAAGTGGTTAGCGACAAAATGGATAAATCATTTGTAGTTGCTATCGAACGTACAGTTAAACATCCTTTATATGGTAAGTTTATCCGTCGTACTACTAAACTTCACGTACACGATGAAAACAACGAAGCTAAATTAGGTGATGTTGTTGAAATTAAGGAATGTCGTCCTGTTTCAAAAACTAAATCTTGGACTTTAGTTCGTGTAGTTGAAAAAGCAGTTATCGCTTAATTAACTATAAAGTAATAAAACCTCAGCAATTTGCTGGGGTTTTTCATTTTATAATAATTGTAGCTAAGGCGAGGCGATACAATACAAGCGGTTAAATTTTCTTAATTTTTTGCAAATTTTCTCTGTTTTTTGACCACTTGTTAAAAACTAATGAGTAGAGAAATACTTCACGAAAAATAGATCATTGAAATCAAGAATAATCCTTAAAAATTACTTGATTAATTTCTTTATTTTTAGTATATTTTGCACCCTGTTTATGTTCTGTAAACAGGTTCGTCCCGAAAGGGTGTTTTTTTATTTTAACGGAGCACTAATATGATCCAAGAACAGACTATGCTGGATGTTGCTGATAACTCAGGGGCTCGTAGCGTAATGTGTATCAAGGTTCTAGGTGGATCGCACCGTCGTTACGCTGCTATCGGAGATATCATCAAAGTTACTGTGAAAGAAGCAATTCCACGCGGTAAAGTTAAAAAAGGTGATGTGTTAAAAGCAGTTGTTGTGCGCACCAAGAAGGGTGTTCGTCGCCCAGATGGCGCAGTTATTCGTTTCGATGGCAATGCTTGTGTAATTTTAAACAATAACACAGAGCAACCAATCGGTACTCGTATTTTTGGACCGGTGACTCGTGAACTTCGTTCTGAGAAGTTTATGAAAATCATCTCTTTAGCTCCAGAAGTACTATAAGGAGAATGTAATGGCTGCAAAAATCCGTCAAAACGATGAAGTAATTGTTCTTACAGGTAAAGATAAGGGCAAACGTGGTAAGGTAACTAAAGTGTTACCAAATGGTAAAGTTTTTGTTGAGGGTATCAACATCGTAACTAAACATGAAAAACCAGTTCCAGCATTAGGTAAAGCTGGTGGTTTAGTGAAAAAAGAAGCGGCAATTGATGCTTCAAATGTTGCAATTTTCAACCCTGAAACGAACAAAGCTGACCGTGTAGGATTTAGAATTGAAGATGGTAAAAAAGTACGTTTCTTCAAATCTAACGAGAAATTAATTTAATTAACTGGAGTAATGTGATGGCGAAACTGCATGATTACTACAGAGATACAGTAGTTAATGAATTAAAAGAGAAATTCAACTACTCATCTGTCATGCAAGTCCCACGAATCGAAAAGATTACCCTGAATATGGGTGTGGGTGAAGCATTGACCGACAAAAAACTGTTAGATAACGCAGTAGCAGATCTAGCAGCAATCAGCGGTCAAAAACCATTAGTAACCAAAGCTCGCAAATCTGTTGCAGGCTTTAAAATCCGTCAAGGGTATCCAATCGGTTGCAAAGTAACCCTACGTGGTGAACGTATGTGGGAATTCTTTGAAAGATTGATTACTATCGCTGTTCCACGTATCCGTGACTTCCGCGGTTTAAACGCTAAGTCATTTGATGGTCGTGGTAATTACAGTATGGGTGTTCGTGAACAAATCATTTTCCCTGAAATCGACTACGATAAAGTAGATCGTGTACGTGGTTTAGATATTACTATTACTACAACAGCGAAAAGCGATGAAGAAGGCCAAGCTTTATTAGCTGCTTTCAATTTCCCATTCCGTAAATAAGGTAGGTTATCGTGGCAAAACAATCAATGATCGCACGTGATGTGAAACGTGCTAAATTAGCTGATAAATTCTACGCAAAACGTCAAGAGTTAAAAGCGATTATTTCAAATGAAAACTCTTCTGATGAAGAACGTTGGGATGCAGTGTTAAAGTTACAAACTTTACCACGTGATTCAAACCCAATCCGTCAGCGTAATCGTTGCCGTCAAACTGGTCGTCCACATGGTGTACTTCGTAAGTTTGGTTTAAGCCGTATTAAAGTCCGTGAAGCTGCTATGCGTGGCGAAATTCCGGGTCTTAAGAAGGCAAGCTGGTAATAACCTCTTTTAATTTGGAATCATGGGAGTAAATACATGAGCATGCAAGATCCAATCGCAGATATGCTGACCCGTATTCGTAACGGTCAAGCTGCGAATAAAGTTGCAATCAGTATGCCTTCATCTAAGTTAAAAGTTGCTATCGCAAATGTTTTAGCTGAAGAAGGTTATATCGAAAGCGTTAAAGTTGTTGAAGGTGCAAAACCTGAACTGGAAATTACTTTGAAATATTTCCAAAACAAACCAGTTGTAGAAAGTATTCAACGTGTGAGCCGTCCTGGTCTTCGTATTTACAAACGTAAAGATGAATTACCAAAAGTTATGGGTGGTTTAGGTATTGCAGTTGTTTCTACATCTAAAGGTGTAATGACCGACCGTGCAGCTCGCCAAGCTGGCTTAGGCGGCGAAATTATCTGTTACGTAGCATAATGGAGGGGTAGGAAGAATGTCTCGTGTTGCAAAAGCACCTGTTAATATTCCTGCCGGTGTTGAGGTAAAACTTAACGGTCAGCTATTAACAGTTAAAGGTAAAAACGGCGAGTTATCTCGTGAAATTCACAATGCAGTTGAAGTAAAACAAGAAGCTGATGCATTAACTTTCGCTCCACGCGAAGGTGTTGCTAATGCAGATGCTCAAGCAGGTACAGCTCGTGCACTAGTAAATAATATGGTGATCGGCGTTACTGAAGGCTTTACTAAGAAATTGCAATTATTGGGTGTTGGTTATAGAGCACAAATGAAAGGTAACTCTGTTGCTTTAAGTTTAGGTTTCTCTCACCCAGTAGAACACGCGTTGCCAGCAGGCGTAACTGGTGAATGTCCATCACAAACAGAAATTATTCTGAAAAGTGCTGACAAACAGTTAATTGGTCAAGTGGCAGCAGATATTCGTGCATATCGCAAACCTGAGCCTTATAAAGGTAAAGGTGTACGTTACTCTGATGAAGTAGTACGTACTAAAGAAGCGAAGAAAAAGTAAAGTAAGGTAACACTATGGATAAGAAAGTAGCTCGTATCCGTCGTGCAAGCCGTGCACGTCATTTAATGAGAGAGCAAGGTGCAACACGTTTAGTTGTGCATCGCACACCTCGCCATATTTACGCGCAGGTAATTGCACCTAATGGCTCAGAAGTACTAGCAGCAGCTTCAACTGTTGAGAAAGTAATTAAAGAGCAAGTTAAATATACCGGCAATAAAGATGCGGCAGCAGTAGTAGGTAAAATCGTTGCTGAGCGTGCTATTGCCAAAGGTATTCAAGCGGTTGCGTTTGATCGTTCTGGTTTCAAATACCACGGTCGTGTGCAATCATTAGCAGATGCTGCTCGTGAAGCTGGTCTACAGTTCTAATAGAGGAATTTGAGATGTCAAACATCGAAAAACAAGCTGGTGAACTGCAGGAGAAGCTAATCGCGGTTAACCGTGTTTCAAAAACCGTAAAAGGTGGTCGTATCATGAGTTTCACTGCTTTAACAGTAGTGGGTGATGGTAATGGTCGTGTTGGTTTTGGCTACGGTAAAGCACGTGAGGTTCCAGCAGCAATCCAAAAAGCGATGGAAAAAGCTCGTCGCAATATGATTAATGTAGCTTTAAATGAAGGTACATTACAACATCCTGTTAAAGGTTCTCACACTGGTTCACGCGTATTTATGCAACCAGCAAGTGAAGGTACGGGTATCATTGCAGGTGGTGCAATGCGTGCAGTATTAGAAGTTGCAGGTGTTCGTAACGTTCTTTCTAAAGCGTATGGTTCAACCAACCCAATTAATGTTGTACGTGCGACAATTGATGCACTTGAAAACATGAAATCACCTGAGATGGTTGCTGCAAAACGTGGCAAAGCAGTTGAAGAAATTTTGGGGTAATTGGATATGGCAAAAATTAAAGTAACTCAAACTCGTAGCTCTATTGCTCGGTTACCGAAACATAAAGCAACGTTAAAAGGCTTAGGTCTTCGTCATATTCGTCATACTGTAGAACTTGAAGATACACCAGCAGTGCGTGGTATGATCAATCAAGTATCTTATATGGTTAAAGTAGAGGAGTAATAGAATGCGTTTAAATTCTCTTTCTCCAGCTGAAGGTGCTAAGCACAGTGGAAAACGTTTAGGTCGCGGTATTGGTTCTGGTTTAGGTAAAACAGGTGGTCGTGGTCATAAAGGTCAAAAATCTCGTTCAGGCGGACGTGTTCGTCGTGGTTTCGAGGGGGGTCAAATGCCTTTATATCGTCGTTTACCAAAATTTGGTTTTACATCATTAAAATCATTCCATGTAGCTGAAATTCGTTTAAATGACTTAGCTAAAGTAGATGGTAACGAAGTAACTTTAGAAGCATTAAAAGCAGCTAATATTATTACTAAAGATATTTTATCAGCTAAAGTAATTTTAGCAGGTGAAATTGATAAAGCAGTGGTAATTAAAGGCTTACGTGTAACTAAAGGTGCTAAAGCTGCTATCGAAGCTGCTGGCGGTTCTATCGAGGAATAATAGATGGCAAAGCAACCAGGGTACCAAGGTAGTACACAAAAAGGGACTGGCGAGCTTAAATCAAGGTTGTTATTTGTTTTAGGTGCGTTAATCGTTTTCCGAATCGGTTCTTTTATACCTGTTCCTGGCATTGATGCTTCTGTATTATCCGAATTAATTCGACAACAGCAAGGCACCATCATTGATATGTTCAATATGTTCTCTGGTGGTGCTTTAAGCCGTGCATCTATATTTGCACTAGGTATTATGCCTTATATTTCAGCGTCAATTATTATTCAATTATTGACAGCGATTCATCCACCTTTAGCTGAATTAAAAAAAGAAGGTGAGGCAGGTCGTAGAAAAATTAGTAAATATACACGTTACGGCACATTACTATTAGCATTTATTCAGTCTATTGGTATTTCATTAGCCCTACCGAATATGGTACAAGGATTAGTTCCTAATCCAAGTATCTTATTTTATGTAACTTCTGTAATCAGCTTAGTGACGGGAACAATGTTCCTGATGTGGCTAGGTGAACAAATCACTGAACGTGGTATCGGGAACGGTATCTCATTGATTATCTTTGCAGGTATTGTTGCGGATCTTCCAGCAACTATTGGGCAAACAATTGAACAAGCTCGCCAAGGTGAGTTGTCATTTATTGTATTACTATTAGTCGCAATAATTGCGTTTGCAGTAACTTATTTTGTTGTTTTTGTTGAACGCGGACAAAGAAGAATTGTTGTGAATTATGCAAGTCGTCAACAAGGTAGAATGATGGCTCCTGCAAGATCTTCACACTTACCGTTAAAAGTTAATATGGCAGGTGTAATACCAGCAATTTTTGCTTCAAGTATTATTTTATTCCCTGCGAGTATTACTCAGTGGTTTGGTCAAAGTGAAGGTTTTGAATGGTTATTTAATCTTTCGCAACTATTACAGCCAGGACAACCATTGTATATTGTCCTATTTACAATGGCAGTAATTTTCTTTGCATTCTTCTATACGGGAATGCAGTATAATCCTCGTGATACAGCGGATAATCTTAAGAAATCAGGTGCGTTTGTACCAGGTTATCGACCAGGCGAACAAACATCACGCTATATTGATAAAGTAATGACACGTTTAACCTTAATTGGTGCGTTATATATTGCTTTTGTTTGTTTGGTTCCTTATATCATTACGTCATTATGGAAAGTTCCATTCCAATTAGGTGGAACATCTTTATTAATCGTAGTGGTTGTTATTATGGATTTCATCGCACAGGTTCAGAGTCATTTGATGTCTCAACAATATGATTCTGTGTTGAAGAAAGCTAATTTAAAAGGCTTAAATTAATAAGCCCTTAATAAAGGATAAGCAATGAAAGTTCGTGCTTCAGTTAAAAGAATGTGCCGTAATTGTAAAGTAATCAAACGTGAAGGTGTGGTTCGTGTAATTTGTAGCGACCCTAAACACAAACAACGTCAAGGTTAATTTTACGCATATTTCTTGCAAAGAACCCGCTGAGCAGTTATACTGCTCAGCTCATTCGTCCTGATATACTGTTTGAGTATCCTGAAACGGGCTTTTCAAGATCAGTATATCAATAAACTTAAATAATAGGAGTGCATAGTGGCCCGTATTGCAGGCATTAACATTCCTGATCAAAAACACACTGTAATCGCATTAACTGCAATTTACGGTATCGGTAAAACTCGTGCTAAAGCTATTTGTGCTGCAACGGGTATTGCTGAAGATGTAAAGATCAGAGAATTGTCTGAAGAGCAGATTGAAAAACTGCGTGAAGAAGTTGGTAAATTTACTGTCGAAGGTGATTTACGTCGTGAAGTAACTTTAAGCATCAAACGTCTTTTAGACTTAGGTTGCTACCGTGGTTTACGTCATCGTCGTAGTTTACCAGTACGTGGTCAACGTACTAAGACTAATGCGCGTACCCGTAAAGGTCCACGCAAACCGATCAAAAAATAGTCGGAGTAGATAAATAATGGCTAAAACACCAGTTCGCGCACGTAAGCGCGTTAAAAAACAGATTGCAGATGGCGTAGCTCATATCCACGCATCTTTCAATAACACAATCGTTACTATTACTGACCGTCAAGGTAATGCTCTTGCTTGGGCTACTGCTGGTGGTTCAGGTTTCCGTGGTTCTCGTAAATCAACTCCATTTGCTGCTCAAGTTGCTGCAGAGCGTTGTGCAGAAATGGTTAAAGAGTTTGGTTTAAAGAATTTGGAAGTTATGGTTAAAGGTCCGGGTCCAGGTCGTGAATCAACAATCCGTGCATTAAATGCAGCAGGTTTCCGTATCACGAACATTACAGATGTGACTCCGATTCCACATAACGGTTGTCGTCCACCGAAAAAACGTCGTGTTTAATTGACGTTAAAAGAATTGGAGAAAGAAAATGGCAAGATATTTGGGTCCTAAGCTCAAGCTAAGCCGTCGTGAAGGTACTGATTTATTCTTAAAATCAGGCGTTCGTGCGATTGAATCAAAATGTAGAAATAGACTTGATGTAGCTCCTGGTCAGCACGGTGCTCGCAAGCCACGTTTATCTGACTACGGTAGTCAGTTACGTGAAAAACAAAAAGTTCGCCGTATCTATGGTATCTTAGAGCGTCAATTCCGTAACTATTATACTGAAGCAAACCGCTTAAAAGGTAATACCGGTGAAAACTTATTAGTATTATTAGAAGGTCGTTTAGATAACGTAGTTTACCGTATGGGTTTTGCTGCAACTCGTGCTGAAGCACGTCAGCTTGTTAGCCACAAATCAATCGTAGTAAACGGTCGTGTAGTAAACATTCCTTCATTCCAAGTTTCTGTTGATGATGTTGTTGCTGTTCGTGAAAAATCGAAAAAACAAGCACGTATTAAAGCATCATTAGAATTAGCGACTCAACGTGAAAAACCAACTTGGTTAGAAGTTGATGCGACTAAAATGGAAGGCGTATTTAAACGTCGTCCAGAGCGTTCAGATCTATCAGCAGATATTAATGAACATCTGATTGTTGAGCTTTACTCTAAATAATAGTTAGCTTAACCGCAAAGAGAGGAAAAAATGCAGGGTTCTGTGACAGAATTTTTAAAGCCGCACTTAGTGAATATTGAACAAATTAGTTCAACTCGCGCTAAAGTGACATTAGAGCCGTTAGAACGTGGTTTTGGCCATACATTAGGCAACGCACTTCGCCGCATTTTACTTTCATCTATGCCGGGTTGTGCAGTTACTGAAGTTGAAATTGATGGTGTATTACACGAATACAGCAGCAAAGAAGGCGTTCAGGAAGATATTCTTGAGGTATTATTAAACCTTAAAGGTCTAGCGGTAAAAGTGCAAAATAAAGATGATATTATTTTGACACTCAATAAATCTGGAATTGGCCCTGTAACTGCAGCCGACATCACACACGATGGCGATGTAGAAATCGTAAACCCAGATCACATTATCTGTCATTTAACAGATAAGAATGCATCAATCAGTATGCGTATTCGTGTACAACGTGGTCGTGGTTATGTGCCTGCATCAGCACGTCTTCATACTCAAAACGATGACCGTCCTATCGGTCGTTTATTGGTAGATGCACGTTACTCACCAGTAGATCGCATTGCTTACAATGTTGAAGCTGCTCGTGTTGAACAACGTACAGACTTAGATAAACTCGTGATTGAGATGGAAACTAATGGTACATTAGATCCTGAAGAGGCTATCCGTCGTGCTGCAACGATTTTAGCAGAGCAACTTGCTGCATTCGTTGATTTGCGTGATGTTCGTCAACCTGAAGTGAAAGAAGAAAAACCGGAATTTGATCCGATTCTTCTTCGTCCGGTAGATGACTTAGAGCTGACAGTTCGTTCTGCTAACTGTTTGAAAGCAGAGACAATTCACTATATCGGTGATTTAGTACAACGTACTGAAGTTGAACTTCTTAAAACCCCTAACTTGGGTAAAAAATCTCTTACAGAGATTAAAGATGTTCTTGCTTCTCGTGGCTTATCACTCGGTATGCGCCTTGAAAACTGGCCGCCTGCAAGTATTGCAGAAGACTAGTTTCGGTATAGATTTTCTAAGAAGGAATAGGTTATGCGCCATCGTAAGAGTGGACGTCAATTAAACCGTAACAGCAGCCATCGCCAAGCGATGTTCCGTAATATGGCAAGTTCTCTTGTTGAGCACGAAATCATCAAGACAACTTTACCAAAAGCAAAAGAGTTACGTCGTGTAGTTGAGCCGTTAATTACTTTAGCTAAAGCAGACAGCGTTGCAAACCGCCGTTTAGCTTTTGCCCGTACACGCAACGTTGATACAGTTGCTAAATTATTCAATGAATTAGGTCCACGTTTTGCAAATCGTGCTGGTGGTTACACCCGCATCTTAAAATGTGGTTTCCGTGCAGGCGATAACGCACCAATGGCATACATTGAGTTAGTAGATCGCCCGGAAGTTGCAACTGAAGCAGCTGCGGAATAATCTGATTAAGTTTGAACCTAAAACCCCGATGCTATATCGGGGTTTTGTTTTTTGCAAAAAATTCTAAAAAAATGACCGCTTGTTTTAAATTTTTCGTAAGAGTATACTCTTACCCATACTGTGCTTGACGCACAGTATGGGTATAAATAATTCTGCCCGGACTAGGTAAGTATATGAAAATAAATAGCGAGTATCGGTTATGTTATCTCTAAATAGAAATCTATTTGATTTTAGTAAAAAGAAGAAAATTATTTTATTTGCCTTTTTTCTTATCTTGATATTAGTAGTTAGAATGTGTTCTTCATCAGCAGATGAAAAAAAGACTTTTGTTGAATTAGATGCAAAGTATGACTTTATTAATGATAGTACCTGTGAAGTTATAACTTATCAGAATGGTTCACTAACGGATAAAGAATTCGATAATATCTATCATTTATATTTACCAAAAGATATTAAGATAAACGAAACTGTAAAAATACCCTTTGAGAAAATTAAAAAATTTTCTGAAATTAATTTAGATGATAAAGAAGTTCTCTATTCTAGTGAGGTTTGGCATAGTTATATTGAAAATAGTAACTTCTCTGAATTAGAAAAAGCAGCATTTTTGCGTAATAAGAAATTACCTGCCGAATTTGTCAATCTTGTCGAATTCTCTAAGGAATATATGAATAAATTATATAATATAGATAAACTCACTTTTTATAATTGGATAAGGAATGCTCATTATGATCCTATAAATGAACGGTTAGTCTTAAGCTTATCTGACCTTGATTTTAAAATTGAAAATTTTACATATGGTAAACTTCCTGCTATTGAGCATCGTTATATCGGGATTGATATCCCCTTTAATGAAATGAAAAAAATTACAGAGAACCCAAGTGAGGTTCAGGTTGCGATTAACTTACAGCTTCAGCAAAGTGAAAAAGGCTCTGCTGAGTCTAGAACTGTGTATGAAATTAAAACAATTTCTTCTCAAATTAAGGTATTTGCCGAGCATATGAGAGAAGGTAAGTATAGTTTTGTTTTAGAACCGAATTGTGGAAAATATAAACGCTATGGAATAATTGGAGAAGATGATAAAAGATATGTACCTATATCGAAAGGCGAACTTGGAACACTTAAAGTGAAAAATCCACGAGTATGCCATACTAGCCATGTCGATGATAAAAAGTGTAAAGATTTAACTATCTCTAATTCATTCTGACTAAAAGCACCTGTTACTTGCAGGTGCTTTTCTTTATGCTTGAATTTTCGCAAAAAATCTGTATAATTTGACCGCTTGTTTTCCCTCTTGGGAGCAAGTTCGTTACCCTCACCTCGAACGAGGGTTTATTTTTTACTATCAACATTTAGAGGAAAGGTTATGGTAACCATTCGTTTAACTCGTGGCGGAGCTAAAAAACGCCCATTTTACCAAATCGTGGTAGCGGACAGCCGTTCACCTCGTGATGGTCGCTTTATCGAGCGTATCGGTTTCTTCAACCCATTAGCATCTGGTCAAGCTGAGCGTTTACGCTTAGACGTGGCTAAAGTTGATGCGTGGATTGCTAAAGGTGCTGATTTATCAGACCGTGTTGCTTCTTTAGTTAAAGAAGCTCGCAAAGCAGCTTAATTTATAAGCCAAAATTAAATAAGTAGGTGAGTATGAGCGAACAAAAAATTGAAGTTGTCGGTAAATTAGGTTCAACCTATGGTATCCGTGGCTGGTTACGCCTCTATTCATCAACAGAACAATCTGAAAGCATTTTCGACTATCAGCCGTGGTTTTTAAAAATTAAAGGCAACTGGCAGCCAGTCGAATTAGAAAGTTGGCGTTATCACAGCAACGATTTGATTGTGAAGTTAAAAGGTACGGAAGACCGTGAAGCCGCACAGTTATTAACGAATGCCGAAATCGGTGTAGATTTATCTGTATTTCCTGAATTGGAAGAAGGGGATTACTATTGGCACGATTTAATCGGCTGTACAGTAGTAAACTTGGAAGGCTACACAATGGGAACTGTAACCGAAATGATGGAAACAGGTTCAAATGATGTATTAGTGGTGCGTGCAAACAGCAAAGATGCTTTTGGTAAACAAGAACGATTAATTCCGTTTTTGTACGAACAAGTAGTTAAAAGAGTAGATCTCGCCACCAAAGCCATAACGGTGGAGTGGGACGCTGGTTTCTAACCTCAGGTATGCGGTGAGCTTTGGAAAACATTTGAGGCGTTAAGATGTGGATTGGTATTATTTCACTGTTTCCTGAAATGTTTAAAGCAATTACCGATTTCGGGGTGACAGGACGTGCAGTTAAGCAAAATCTATTGCAAATCGAATGTTGGAATCCACGTGATTTCACATTAGATAAACATAAAACGGTTGATGATCGTCCTTATGGCGGTGGGCCGGGAATGTTAATGATGGTGCAGCCGTTGCGTGATGCGATTCACGCAGCAAAAAAGGCAGCATCAGCAGTAGATGGTGGTGAAGCTAAAGTGATTTATCTTTCACCGCAAGGACGTAAACTCGATCAAACAGGCGTGCAAACGCTGGCTTCAAATCAGAAATTGATTTTAATCTGTGGACGATATGAAGGGGTTGATGAGAGATTGATTCAAACCGAAGTTGATGAAGAATGGTCAATCGGAGATTATGTTCTAACAGGGGGGGAACTGCCTGCAATGACATTAATTGATGCTATTGCAAGATTTGTTCCGGGCGTATTGGGTAAGCAGGCTTCAGCGTTAGAAGATTCTTTCGCAGAAGGATTACTAGATTGCCCACACTATACCCGCCCTGAAGTATTAGACGGTATGCCTGTTCCGGAAGTGCTGATGTCTGGACACCATGAACAAATTCGCAAATGGCGATTAGAGCAATCGCTTGAACGAACGTGGTTAAGACGCCCTGAGCTATTGGATAGCCTAGCTCTGACTGACGAACAACGCGTGTTGTTAGCTAAAATTAAAAAACAACACAAAATCAGTTAATTCTAGGATTTAGAAGGTTTTCAAAATGAGTAACATCATCAAACAACTTGAACAAGAACAGTTAAAACAAGACTTACCTAGCTTCCGTCCAGGTGACACATTAGAAGTTAAGGTATGGGTAGTAGAAGGTAGTAAAAAACGTTTGCAAGCGTTCGAAGGCGTGGTTATTGCAATTCGTAACCGTGGCTTGCACTCTGCATTCACTCTACGTAAAATTTCAAACGGCGTAGGCGTTGAGCGTACATTCCAAACTCACTCACCAGTAATCGACACCATTTCTGTTAAACGTAAAGGTGCGGTACGTAAAGCTAAACTTTACTACTTACGTGAGCGTTCTGGTAAATCTGCACGTATCAAAGAGCGTCTTGGCGACTAATTGCTACAAAGCAGTGAAATGCACAAAAGCCTTGAGGAAACTCAAGGCTTTTGTTTTACTGTAGAAGATCAAACCTAATCTGACAGCCCCCCGTTTAAAATGATGCGTCTGTCAGATTAATTTGAGCCTAAATTCTTTTCTGCCCAAATACGTTTTCCATCAAGTAATGTTTCCATTGGTGTTCTACCACAGCACATTTTGCCTTGATGGGTGCG
>NZ_JBGTYY010000028.1:0-28919 GCF_041807705.1 Mannheimia kashgarensis | reverse complement strand
TGAATGGTGACTTAATCGCTAATGGCACTATTCTTGGTCGTCATCTTAAGGCAAATGAGATGATTACCTCTCCAATCATTAACGGCGGTCAAATTGTGGGTAATGCTATCACGGGCAGTACAATTGCTGGTACAACTATCTCTGGCGGAACTATTAAGGCAGCTCACCTTGAAGGAGCAACAGGCTCATTTAGTGGCACATTAACAGTCAATCAGCTAATAGGAAGCAATATTATCGAAATTGTTCAGTTAAAAGTGAATTACGCACAATCATCACGACGTCGTGGCGGTGATACAATTCGCTATAGTACTTACTCTAGAGATATTCATATTGCAGCAGCCCCTATCGAGCGATATTTTTGCATACTCAATAGCGACTATGCCGAAATTATCCCAGCTCATCAAGCTAAAGTGATTCGGTTTAATCGTACGTTTGCCGGACACGAAAGAATTACAGGAGGGATTGTACACACGTCATCTGGGATTACGATGACAGTGATGCTGATTGCAACAACCAGTGCAAAAACTATTTCTTAGAAATTTATCCAAGCCGTTTAATAATACAAACGGTCATATTTTATCAACAATCTACAAAAGGAAACCCTTATGACAACTTTTAATAAAATCTTAAACCCGATGTACTCAACTATCGCAAGCTACTCAACGCAAGATGATGGTTCACTTAATGCCAAATATGTCGTTGGCACAGGCGATGATACCGATGGCGAGGTCACAAACTTTGTAATTATCACAAGTGAGTACAAATATATTGACTCACAGTCTGCCAAAACAATTACTGACGCCCCTCTTGCCAAAGAGGATATTGGCAAAACCCCTACGCAAATTATGTTAGGGAGAATTTATAACCATCTCAAAGAGACTGGGCAGATTGTCGTTTAGGGCACAAAACGTGATGGAGGGAGTTTATCCCTCTATTAATAAGGAAATTGTGTCAAAATTGTGCCACAAAAGATGTTAAAAGACGTGAAAAGATGGTAATAAACACAGTATAACTATGATTAATTAGCTCTGTAAGTCATTGTTATTATTAGCTTTATTAAAATAAAAATCAAATATATAGAAGCCCTTCTAAGGCGTGGGTCAAAGGTTCGAATCCTTTAGGGCGTGCCATTTAATTTACAAATCAATTCTATTAAGACAAATAATATTCTAAAGTAAAATCTAATTTACTTTAGTAAGCTCTACAAGCGGTCAAAATTCTAAATTATTTTACAAAAAAGTCATTTAGTTAAATTTGAGCTGACCCCAAAAAGTTAGGCTTACTTAATTCAAGGGCTGAGTTCTGTATTCCACAGGGCTGAGTCCTTTTAGTTTCACTTGAATATACTCATTATTGTAGTAATGAATGTACTCGTGAATCGTTTGTTTAAGTTCGGCAAAGGTTTCAAACCGTTTACCAAAGTAACATTCCGTTTTGAGCCGCCCGAAAAAACTTTCCATCGCACTGTTATCCAAGCAATTTCCTTTTCTTGACATACTTTGTGTCATACCATTCTGCTTCAACAGCGTTTGGTACGCCTTCATTTGATACTGCCAACCTTCGTCGGAATGTAATATCGGTTTTGTGCCGTTAAGCCTTGCCATAGCTTGATTCATCATTCGAGTAATCTTCTCAAAGTTCGGGTGTTCTACCAAGTCATAGTCGATAATTTCGCCATTAAATAAATCCTTAATCGGTGATAAATAAAGCTTACCTTCCGCAAATTTGAATTCAGTAATGTCTGTGCCCCATTTCTCATCGGGTTTTGTAGCATTAAAATCTTGGTGTAACCAATGCACAATCGCAGCATTTTTATCCACTTTAATCTGCAAGATAGTAAAGAAGGTGTTGCGTTTTAAGCCGATAAGGCGTAGCAGGATTTCAAGCGGAAATTGCTCTCGTAATGCCTTTACGACATTGGCTTTTTCTGCATTTTGGCTTGGTTGAGTTCCTGCAACTTTTTTAAAATCGCACTCTCTGCTTCAAGCTCCAAAATACGGTAATGCAAGCGCTCAGGGGGGGCATTTTCGGGTATTTCGGTTTCATTGGCAGACGCCGTTTTGGTTTAGGTAATAAGCCGTTTACACCTTGTTTATCAAAGGCTTGCAACCATTGGCTAATAATCCCCGAATTAGCAATCCCAAAATAAAGGCAAGCATATTCTGCAGAAAATTGCCCATTTTTAACCGCTTGTACAGCAGATAATTTAAATTAGGGGCAAGTAGATTTGCTTTTTATCTAAAACAGCTAACCTATTGATACTATTATGATTATATTGCTGAACCCAGCGTTGTAATGTTTTAGCCGTAAGCTGAAAATGCTGACGAGTAAGTGACCTATTTTTCCTATTTTGAAAATAAAATTCTATCGCTTATTGTTTGAAAGATTGGTTGTATTTAGTCATAAAAAATCTGCACCTTAATCAGTTAGTTTTTAGTCCAACTTTGGGGTGCAGATCAATTCACTAAATGGCTTTTATTTATCTTAAATTATGCTGCAAACGGATCGCGTAAAATCATTGTTTCTACACGATCTGGGCCGGTTGAGAGAATATCTACTGGTACGCCAACTAACTCTTCAATACGTTTGATATAGTCTAATGCGGCTTGTGGTAACTCTTCACGTTTGGCTACACGGAAGGTGTTTTCAGACCAACCCGGCATTGTTTCATAAATTGGTTCCACACCTTCCCAGTCTTTTGCGGCAAGTGGTGCATATTCGACTACTCTGCCGTCTGGCATTTTGTATGCTGTACAGATTTTTAGCTCTTTAAACCCATCTAAAACGTCTAGTTTGGTCATACAGAAACCAGAGATTGAGTTGATTTGTACTGCACGGCGAACTGCTACGGCATCAAACCAACCACAACGACGTGGGCGACCTGTTACAGCCCCAAACTCGTTACCCTTGCGAGCAATTTCAGCACCTACTTCATCAAATAATTCTGTGGTGAATGGACCACTACCTACACGAGTACAATACGCTTTGATAATACCTAATACATAGTCTAGGTTACGAGGGCCGTAGCCAGAACCTGTTGCAACTCCACCTGCAGTGGTATTTGAGCTAGTCACGAATGGATAAGTACCGTGATCGATATCTAACATCGTGCCTTGTGCACCTTCAAATAAGATGTTATCGCCATTTTCACGAGCTTCGTGTAATAACGTGGTTACATCTGCTACCATTCCTTTGATGACATCAGCAACAGCGAATACATCATCTAAGGTTTTTTGATAATCTACCGCTTCTACTTTGTAATAATTTACTAATTGGAAGTTGTAGTAATCTAAAATATCTTTTAGTTTAGCCGCAAAATGTTCTTTGTCGAACAAATCACTTACACGCAAACCACGACGAGCTACTTTATCTTCATAAGCAGGGCCGATTCCACGACCAGTCGTGCCAATTTTATTTTTACCCAGTGCTGCTTCACGAGCGTGATCCATCGCAACGTGGTAAGGTAAAATTAATGGGCAAGCCTCAGAGATTTTTAAACGCTCACGCACATTAATACCACGCTCTTCTAATTCGCCCATTTCTTTCATTAAGGCTTCTGGCGAAAGCACTACACCATTACCGATTAAGCAAGTTACATTATCACGCAAAATACCTGATGGAATAAGGCGAAGAACGGTTTTCTCACCATTAATGATTAATGTATGACCTGCATTATGACCACCTTGATAACGCACTACATACTTCACACGATCTGTTAATAAATCAACAATTTTGCCTTTACCCTCATCGCCCCACTGAGCCCCGAGAATCGCAACACTTTTACCCATAGAAAAATCCCCTTAATCAGAATGAATACATTAACCTATTATAATATTGCAAGCGGTCAATTTGTAGGAGCGAATTGCAATTCGCCCCCATATTGCAAAATTTTTATAAAAACCAACCGCTTGTAATCATTGAAATAGGTAAAAAATCAAAACCCGATACAAGATCGGGTTTTATAGATACAACTATTTTGTAGGAGCTTGCATAAAGCGTAAAAACTCACTATTTGGCTTCAATAACATCATATTATTTTGCCCTTCCGCAAAGCTGTCTTCATACGCTTTTAGGCTTCGAATAAAGCTATAAAATTCTGGCTCATTACTAAATGCTTCTGAATAAAGTTTTGCCGCTTGTGCATCACCCTCGCCTCGTAATGTTTGAGCTGTTTTATTCGCATTTGCCAAAATTAAAGTTACTTTTTTATCTACTTCAGCACGAATAATTTCTGCTTTCTCGTTACCTTGTGAGCGATGTTCACGAGCAACCGCATCACGCTCTGCACGCATACGTTGGTAAATTGAAGATGAAACTTCATTCGGTAAGTTGATCTGTTTTACACGCACATCAACCACTTCTATACCTAAACGCTCTGTACCATCTTCACCAGCATTTAATGCTTTTTGAGCTCCAGCCATTAACTCGCCACGAGAACCAGACACAATGTCTTTAATGGTACGAGAACCAATTTCAGAACGCAGACGGTCACTAACTTTACGGCGTAAAAGATCAGCTGCTTTTTGATAGTCGCTACCTGTTGAGGTATAGAATTGACCAAAATCACTGATTCGCCATTTTACATAGGAATCGACCAAGAGGTCTTTTTTCTCTACAGTTACAAAGCGATCTTCTTGCCCATCTAAGGTTTGAATTCGGGCATCTAGCACTTTCAAACTATCAATAAATGGCATTTTGAAGTGAATACCCGGTTGGTAAACCACGACTTTTTGATCGCTATCACGATGAACTTTGTTAAAACGTAACATAATGCCACGTTCACCTTCATTTACAATAGTTACTGCTTGTAGAACAACAAATGACACCACAGCCAGTACAGGTAATAATAATTTACGCATTATTAAAATCTCCCTTTACGAGTTTGTTCTGCCGGCTGTTCTACCTGTTGTGGTTGAACCTGTGTTTTAGGTTGAACAATTTGCGGTGTTACAATTTGTGCTGGAACAGCAGGTTGCTCAACCTTAGTTGCTGATGGGTTATTCATTAATTTATCAAAAGGCAATACATTGAGGTTATTACCTGATGAATCCATTACGACTTTAGGTGTATTTTTCATCACTTTTTCCATCGTTTGGATATATAAACGCTCACGAGTAAGCTCTGGCGAAGCCTTATATTGTGGTAATAATTGGCTTAAACGCTCCACTTCCCCTTTTGCATTTAACACAACTGCCTCTTTATAGGCTTCCGCTTGTTCAATCGTACGTTGAGCTTGACCACGTGCAATTGGCTCTTCCCCTCTTGCATAGGCTTCCGCTTCACGGATTAAACGTTGTTCATCTTCTTGTGCTTTAATTGCATCATCAAAGGCAGCTTTTACATCTTCAGGCGGACGAGCGTATTGGAAGTTTACATCTGTTACCAGCAAGCCCATATCATAGGTTTTAATGATTTCACGCAAGGTAGCCCACGTTCTTTCACGCACCGTTGCTCGACCTGTGGTTAGAATTTCGTCCATTGTCATATGACCGATTACATAACGTAACGCACTATCTGTCGCTTGTTTTAAACTTTCATCAGGGTTGCTCACACTAAATAGATATTTAGCAGGATCTTCCACACGATACTGAACCGTCATTTCAACTTGAACCATATTTTCGTCTTGAGTAAGCATTGAGCCGTTTGTATTTAACTCAGAAACTCGCTCTACATTTACTCGCGTTACAGCATCAATAAATGTTGGTTTCCAGTTTAAACCCGGCATCACGATATTATCAAGTTTACCTAAACGGGTAACAACACCTCGTTCTGCCTCTTGTACCGTATAAAATCCTGAACCTGCCCACACCACAGCGGCAAGCCCTAAAATAACAGGCAGAAGTTTGCCAAAGCCAGCACCGTTTGGGTTACGAGAGCCATTATTAGGAGACTTGCCACCACCTATTTTTTTCAATAGGCTGCTGAAAACTTCTTCTAAATCAGGCGGTTGTTGTTCATTTCGTTGATTATTAGTTGGTCCTTGTTGTGAACCTTGAGCAGGACCTTGCTCTTGATCTTGTTCTTGCTGTTCAGGCTTTGGTTCAGCTCTTCTCTGCCCCGGCTTCCCCCAAGGGTCTTGCTGATTACCTGATTCATTCCACGACATAAATATCTCCAAAAATAAAATCGAATCGCACTTTAAAATTTAAAACGCAAGTTAAAGATTGTACCTATTTAGTTCTCATTTGACTAGGCTTATCTGATAAAACAAGCGGTCTTTTTTTGTTATTTTCTTGCAGTTTTACCCTTTACAGGCAATATTTGAATCACAAAAAAATAGGGCGATAAATACGCCCTATTTTTGCTTTCATTTAATTATAACGCTTGTTTAATAAATTCAGTCATTTGTGCGTGTGGAAGAGCGCCAACTTGTTGAGCAACAACCTCGCCATTTTTGAATAAAAGTAAAAAAGGAATGCTACGCACGCCAAATTGTGCAGCTACATTCGGATTTTCATCTACATTCATTTTGGCAATTTTTACTTTTCCTTCAAATTGCGGATCAACTGATAACTCATCAAGTACAGGCCCGATCATACGGCAAGGACCACACCACGGTGCCCAGAAATCTAATAATACAGGTACATCTGATTTTAAAACATCTTGTTCAAATGTTGCGTCTGTTGTGTGAATAACATTACTCATAAATTTGTCCTTAAATATCTAACTAAAATAAAAAGAAACGCTCTAACTCTGATTACGAGTTAAGACGTCCAACTTTTAATAAGATAGTGACTAATCCAGAAAATTTCAAGTAAGATTTACCGATTACATCAATCACTATTCGTTTTCTGATGTTTTATTTTTATCTTTTGGTAGAATTAAATTCAAAATTAATGCAAATAATGAACCTACGGTAATACCTGAACTAAATACTTCTTTTACAAAAGAAGGAAGTTTATCCAATAATTCAGGGCGTGTAGTCACCGCTAACCCACAACCGATTGAAATCGCAATAATGAGACCGTTACGTTTTGAACGTTCTACCTTATCTAACATTTGAATACCTGCAGCAATAATCATTGCAAACATCATCAAGCCCGCACCACCTAAAACTGGAGTTGGAATAGACACAATCAAGGCTCCAAACCACGGGAAGATACCAGCTAATACCAATAAGCAGCCCATCACAGTTACAACATAGCGACTAGCCACTCCTGTTAAAGAAATCACTCCGATATTTTGGGCGAATGATGAAAATGGCGTAGTGGACATAATTGCTGCAAATGCGGAGCCTAATCCATCACATAACACGCCGCCACGTAAATGTTTACCTGTAATTTCGGTTTGTGTCGCATTTCCTAACGCTAAAAAGTTACCGCTTGATTCGACAATGGTTACTAAATAAGCGATACTCATTCCAATAATACCTGAAATCGGGAAAGCAAGACCAAAATGCAATGGCTGTGGAATAGCTACCACATCGGCTGATTTTACATTCTCAAAGTTGATCCAACCTAATGCTAACGCTACCAAATAGCCTACCATCATACCAATCACAATCGCTGCGGCAGAGAAAATCCCTTTACCCCATTGCACTAAAATCACAACCAATACTAATACGAAAGTTGCCATTGCAAGATTAGCAGGATCAGCATAATGAGCATCACCTCTTTGACCGCCTGCAAACCAGTCCACCGCTACAGGAATTAAGCTCAACCCGATCATCATTACCACAACGCCAGTTACCACAGGTGGGAAAAGTTTACGCACATAAGGCATAAAAAAGCTACCAATTATCATCACCAATGAACCCACTAATGATGCTCCCATAATGCCTGCTACACCGTGTTCACTAAAACCGATAGCAAGTGCTGCAGCTACGAAGGTGAAGCTCGTTCCCATCACACTTGGTAAACGTAAGCCGATAGGTCCAATGCCCTGACATTGAATAATAGTTACAATACCCGAAACCAATAACGCTGCATTAACTAAAACAATAATATCCGTTGCAGGTAAATTGAGTACATTACCAATCACAAGTGGTACCGCAATAATACCGCCTAACGCTGCCAGCAAATGTTGAGCGGCAAGAAGTAGCGTTAAACCAAATGGCGGTTTGGAATCAACAGGATAAAGAATTTTTTGCATAAATACCCTAAACTAAGATCTAAGAAATAAAAATTGGGGCGAATTATACGGATTTAAAAATAAATAAGCAAACGATTACGCAATCGTTTGCTTATTTTTTATTTCAGTTTGAATAGTGATTACAAGTGACCGTTTTTAGTAAAAAATTTCTAAAAAATGACCGTTTGTAAGTTTAACTATTTCTCAAAGTATCAAAAATCACTTCCGCTAAGGCTTTAGAGATGCCCGGTACGCTTTGAATTTCTTCGACTGTGGCGTTTTTCACACCTTGCATTCCGCCTAAATATTTCAATAAGGCTTGACGGCGTTTGGCCCCAACACCTTCTATGCTTTCTAAGCCACTTTCAGTAAAGGCTTTTTGGCGTTTTTTTCGGTGTGCATTGATAGCGTAATTATGTGCTTCGTCTCGAATATGCTGAATTAAATGTAGAGCAGGGCTATCGGGCGGTAAATTTATCTCTTTATCCCATTTGCTAATAATCAAGGTTTCTAGCCCTGCTTTTCGTTCCACCCCTTTTGCAACACCAATTAGGAGCGGTTTAGATGTATCCCACTCCACCTTCAGCCTAGCAAAAGTGTCTAACGCTCGGTTGAGCTGTCCTTTGCCTCCGTCAATAAAAATAATATCTGGAATTTTTTCCGCTGGAAGTGGTCGGTCATAACGCTTCAGAAGAGCCTGCTCCATTGCGGCATAATCATCACCAGGCGTAATACCTTCAATATTAAAACGGCGGTAATCCGATTTCAAAATGCCGTTTTCATCGAACACTACACAAGAAGCGACTGTTTGATTACCCATTGTGTGGCTGATGTCAAAACACTCCATTCTTGCAATTTTTTCGAGATTTAACACCGCTTGTAAAGCCTCGTAGCGAGTGTGAATACGTTCGTCTTGTTTTAATTGAACATTCAGAGCTGCAATTGCATTGGTTTGGGCGAGAGCGAGGTAGCGGCTCTTTTCCCCTCGCACTTTATTTAAAATAGTCACTTTATGCCCTGCTTGTTCAGAGAGTACTGTTTCTAAGGCTTCTTTTTCACTCATTGTTTGATCGATAATAATCTGATTTGGAATGGTACGATGTTGATTCATCTGCAAGTAAAACTGCCCGATAAAGGTATCGCTAAGTTCGGCAAGATCGGTATGATTCGGTACTTTTGGAAAATAGCTTCGATTGCCCAATACCTTGCCTTGACGCACAAACAAAATATGCACGCAGGCAATGCCATATTGGTAAGCAATCGAAATAAAGTCCAGATCGTCCCAGCGATCAGTTGAGATCGACTGTTTTTCCATTACTTCCCGCACGAGTTGGATTTGATCTCGATAACGTGCCGCTGTTTCAAATTCCAGATTTTCAGCCGCACTTTCCATCTTACCAATCAAATATTCAACCACTTGGTGATCTTTACCTTGTAAAAACAGTCGGACTAATTTGACTTGATTATCATATTCTTCTTGCGTGCAATAACCCTCCACACAAGGAGCGAGACAACGTCCTATTTGATATTGCAAACAAGGACGAGAGCGGTTTTTATAATAGCTGTCTTCACATTGACGGACAGGGAAAATCTTTTGCAGTAAGTAGAGTGTTTCCCTCACTGCGGTAGCATTAGGATAAGGTCCAAAATATTCGCCATTGATTTTCTTACTGCCTCGAAAGCTACCAACACGAGGGTGTTGATGTTTAGTGAGTAAAATATAAGGATAGGCTTTATCATCACGCAGAAGCACATTATATTTAGGTTGGTTTTCTTTAATATAGTTGTGTTCTAATAGCAGGGCTTCTGTTTCAGAATGGGTAAGTGTTGTCTCAATATGAGCAATATTCGACACCAATGCTTCGGTTTTACGATTGGGCAAATTTGCACGGAAATAGCTTGATAAACGCTTCTTTAAATCTTTCGCTTTGCCAACATAGATAATCTTCCCTTTGTCATCGTACATACGATAAACACCAGGTTGATGAGGTACATCAGCAAGGAAAGATTTTGAATCAAATTCGGACATTATGTGTGATGAAATTCAGAATATACAATTGCAAACTAGTTCCCAATTGCAAAAAAATAATAAAAATAGACCGCTTACGACTTCAACAAACTACCTTTTGAAGCATTCAAATATTGCAACATCGACCAAATAGTTAAGCCTGCCGCAATATAAAGTAAAATAAAGGCTAAAATTTCTATTGTTTCACTTTGTCGCCAAATCATTCCGCCTAAGGCTAGCATTTGAGCGGTTGTTTTGACTTTCCCCCAAATGGAAACGGCAACGCTTGCTCTCTCACCAAGCTCAGCCATCCATTCACGTAATGCAGAAATAATAATCTCTCTAGCAATCATAATGCAGATTGGAATCGTCACCCACCAAGTATGGTAATGCTCCGCTACACAGACAAAAGCAACTGCAACCAGGACTTTATCGGCAACAGGGTCTAAAAATGCACCGAGTCTCGTAGTTTGATTCCATTTTCGGGCTAAATAGCCATCAAATGCATCAGTAATAGAAGCAATAAAAAAGATCAAGGTAGCAATTTCAGGGGCATATTTCGTCGGCAGATAAAATGCCACAATAAAAAGTGGAATCATTCCGACACGAAATAAGGTCAAATAAGTTGGGAAATTAAGCTTCATAACAAACTAAAGGAACAAGCAGTAGAATTGTGTTAAGTGTAACATAACTAAATTATTTTTTTTACTCCTCTGTTACAAAATCGCATTGACTTTACAATAAATTACCGCTAATTTAAGACTTGATTTATGGAAATTTATCCATACATATCAATCCGTCGGTTTTTCCGATTTAAAAACAAAAACAGAAGGAATTTTTATGGAAAATCGTTTAGCTCATAGCTACTCAACAAATGAATCACTTATTAGCACCCACAAAGTGCTACGCAATACCTATATGTTATTGGCAATGACACTGACTTTCTCAGCCGTTGTTGCTTTTGTTGCAATGCAAATGAACGCACCGGCAATGCCTTGGTGGGGATTATTAATCGGATTTTATGGCTTACTTTTCTTAACCAATGCCACTTCAAATAGCAGTGCGGGTATCTTAAGCGTATTTGCTTTAACAGGCTTCTTAGGTTATACCTTAGGTCCTATTTTAAACCGCTACATCGGTGCTGGTTTAGGCGATATTGTTGCCCTTGCATTCGGTGCAACAGCATTAGTTTTCTTCGCTTGTTCAGCTTATGTTTTAACAACTAAAAAAGATATGAGCTTTTTAAGCGGAATGATGATGGCTCTTTTCGTTGTATTATTAGTTGGTATTATTGCAAACATTTTCTTATCAATCCCAGCTTTAGCATTAGCGTTAAGTAGCTTATTTGTTATCTTCTCAAGCGGTGCAATTTTACTTGCAACCAGCAATATTATTCACGGCGGCGAAACGAATTATATTCGTGCCACTGTTGATTTATATGTTTCTATCTACAACCTATTTGTAAGTTTCTTACAAATCTTCGGTGTATTAGGCACTGATGATTAATATTAAAATCTAAGAGGAATGCCACTTTATGTGGCATTTTTATTTTATGTCTATTGAACTAAATAATATCCACTACCCAACTGACGACTCAGGCTACTTAAAAAATTTAGCTGACTGGTCTGAACAACTCGCTGAAAAAATCGCTGAAAAAGAGCAAATCACTTTAACCGCTGAACATTGGGAGATCATCTATCTAGTGCGTGATTTTTACCAAGAATATAAAACCTCTCCAGCGATTAGAATGCTAGTAAAAGCAATGGCACAAAAATTTGGCGAAGAAAAAGGCAATAGTCGTTATTTGCAACGTTTATTCCCTGATGGCCCAGCAAAACAAGCCACAAAAATTGCAGGATTACCAAAACCTGCGAAATGTTTATAAAAAATGTCGGGCATAAATGCCCGACCTACTTGCTTTTGTTTTGCCATCTCGTAATTTCTCCTTGAAATTTCCCTCATTTTTCTATAGAGTTTTCCAGTTATTTTCAAATTACATATAGGTCAAATAATGAACCAATTAGATTTAATCAAATCTTCTATCAAATCCATTCCTGATTACCCTAAAGCAGGCATTATTTTCCGTGATATTACTTCTCTTTTAGAAGTGCCTAAAGCATTCCAAGCTTCTGTTGATGCCATTGTGGCTGAATTTAAAAACAAAGGCATTACTAAAATTGTCGGCACAGAATCTCGTGGTTTTATTTTCGGCGCTCCTGTTGCCTTAGCACTTGGCGTGCCTTTTGTACTGGTTCGTAAACCTAAAAAATTACCGCGTGAAGTCATTTCACAATCTTACACACTTGAATACGGCGAAGATACACTAGAAATTCACAAAGATGCAATCAATTCTGACGACAATGTGTTAATGATCGATGACTTATTAGCAACAGGTGGCACGATTGACGCAACAGCTAAATTAATCCGCCGTTTAGGAGGCAAAGTAGAACACGCCGCATTCGTGATCTGGCTTCCTGATTTAGGTGGTAAAGAGCGTTTAGAACAAGAAGGAATAAAATCCTTCAGCTTAGTGAGTTTTGAAGGTCACTAATTACAAGCGGTTGTATTTTCTCAATTTTTTGCAACCAGTAGAGGCTAATTGCAATTAGCCTCTACAAAATGGATAAAAAACAAATATGAGTTATCAGGTTCTAGCCCGTAAATGGAGACCTCAACGCTTTTCAGAAGTGGTTGGTCAGCAGCACGTTTTATCTGCTCTTGAAAATAGTTTAAGAGAAGATAGGCTTCATCACGCCTATCTGTTTTCAGGCACTCGTGGTGTGGGTAAAACCTCCATTGCTCGCCTTTTTGCCAAAGGGCTAAACTGTGAAAATGGCATTACCGCCGAGCCTTGTGGCGAATGTGCTAACTGTAAGGCTATTGAAGAAGGACATTTTATCGATCTGATTGAGATCGATGCAGCTTCTCGCACCAAAGTAGAAGACACTAGAGAACTACTTGATAACGTACAATACAAACCCACAGTTGGACGTTTTAAGGTTTATCTGATTGACGAAGTGCATATGCTCTCTCGCCACAGTTTCAATGCGTTACTTAAAACCCTTGAAGAACCGCCTGAATACGTTAAATTCCTGTTAGCGACAACCGATCCGCAAAAACTGCCGATCACCATTCTTTCTCGCTGTATGCAATTTCATTTGCGTGCATTAGAACAATCGCAAATTGCGAAACATTTAGAGTTTATTCTTAACGCAGAAAGCATTCCCTACGAAACCATTGCTATCGAAAAACTAGCGAAAGCGGCACACGGCAGTATTCGTGATTCGCTTAGCTTAACCGATCAAGCTATCGCAATGAGTAATGCGAATATTACGCTAGACGTAGTAAGCCAAATGCTTGGGTTGATTGATGACAATCAACCACTTGAGTTAGTACAAGCAATCGCCCAAGCTGATGGCGAAAAAGCGATGGCGATGATTGAGCAAATAGCCTCTAAAGGAGTGGATTGGCAGCAACTACTAAGTGATATTGCCGAAACATTGCACAAAATTGCGATGTTGCAATTAATCAAAACGACCAATACTGAAGAAACACTTATCCATTTTCTGGCAAAACAAATGCCGCCTGAAGATGTGCAGTTTTTCTATCAACTTATCCTGAACAGCAAAAAAGAGCTGCCTTTTGCCCCTGAGCAACGTGCTGGCGTAGAAATGGCAATTCTGCGAGCTTTAGCTTTCCACCCAAAACAGGCGGAAAGAATAGCAACTGTCGTAATGCCAACTATAGCTGCTCCGCAAACTCACAACGCTGTTGCTAATATTCAGCAGAAGCCACAAAATCAGATTTCTCAGCTAAGAGAGACTTTTGAGAGAAATCAGCAAAAATCGGCAGTAGCTTCACAAACGACACAAGCACCAGCTACAGCTCCTGTAACGCCTAAAGAAGAAAGTACAACTACCCTTTCTCCTGCAATGGCGGCTCTGGAGGCTCGTAAAAAATTACAGCAACAGCAAGCTGATTTAGCTCAAACCGAAAAAAAAAAGCCTGAGTTAAAAACTCCTCAATTTATTGCAAAAAAATCGGAAAATTCGACCGCTTCATTACAAGAGCGGTTTATCCAATTTGCAGAAAATCAGCAGCACACAACGCAACAATCCACTTCAAAAGCAGAAAAAACACCTAAAAGTGTAGATGACGAAGATTACCGTTGGACGTGGCTCAATCCTGAATTAGAAAATCAAGCAGACAGTGCCAAACCGTCCGATATCAAACAAGCTATTTTGCAGGAACGCACCCCTGAATTAGTGAAAAAAACCATTAATCTATCTTGCCAACAAGATAGATGGTGTGAGATTGCTAATTCACTTAATTTAGGTGGTTTTTCACGCCAAATTGCCTTAAATAGCTACTTAGATAAACACGCTGACAACCATCTTTTATTGGTATTAAAGCCCAATATGGCACATTTAGATAATGTGGAATCCCGTAAAAATTTAGAAATTGCATTGGCTGAAAAAGGCTATAGCCATGATTTATCCATTGGCGACAATCCAGATAAACAAACGCCGCTCGAAATTCGCCGAGCAATTTTCAAACAATTGACCGAAGCGGCAAAATCGGCTTTGCTGAATGATGAAAAATTAATGTTACTTCGCAACGCGTTCGATGCACAAATTGATGAATCCACCATTCGAGCCGTTGCACAGAGTGAGTAAATAGATGAAAGCATTAGAATTAATTGACCTTGTAAAAACCTATCCGACCGGCGTAAAAGCGGTAAAAGGAATCAACCTTGTGGTGGAACAAGGGGATTTTTACGCCCTACTCGGGCATAATGGTGCAGGGAAATCCACCACCATTGGTATTATTAGTTCCCTTGTGAATAAAACAAGCGGTAGAGTGAAAGTATTTGGCTACGATTTAGATACACAAAAAGTAGAATTAAAACACCAAATCGGTCTAGTGCCACAAGAGTTTAACTTCAATCAGTTTGAAAAAGTGATTGATGTGCTGGTGCAACAAGCCGGTTTTTACGGTATTCCACGCAAAGAAGCCCTTATCCGTGCCGAAAAGTGGCTAAAACTCCTCGATTTGTGGGAAAAACGTACTCATCTTACCCGTGAACTTTCAGGCGGAATGAAACGCCGTGTGATGATCGCCAGAGCCTTAATGCACAATCCGAAACTGCTGATTTTAGATGAACCTACCGCAGGGGTAGATATTGAACTTCGCCGCTCATTGTGGGATTTCTTGCGAGATCTGAACAATCAAGGCACAACCATTATTCTGACTACGCACTATTTAGAAGAAGCCGAAATGCTATGCCGCCATATCGGCATTATTCAAAATGGCAAGTTAATTGAAAACACCTCAATGAAAGCCTTACTGGCGAAATTAGAAAGTGAGGTATTTGTGTTAGATTTGCAAAATTCTGTTCAAAATCAACCGCTTGTTATCCAAGATTATCCGCATAAATGGATCGATGAAAACACCCTTGAAGTGAATGTGAAACGCCAACAAGGGCTAACCAATCTCTTTTCACAAATTGCGGCTCAAGGGGCAGAAGTATTAAGTATGCGAAATAAATCCAACCGCTTGGAAGAACTCTTTATTAATATGGCTCAATAAAATGAATTTTATCGGATTTTATACTTTAGCGTGCAAAGAGTGTCGTCGTATTCTAAGAATTTGGCGACAAACCCTTGTGCCACCTGTGATTACTACCACTCTCTATTTCTTGATTTTCGGCAAATTAATTGGCGGACGCATCGGCGAAATGAATGGCGTGGGCTATATGGAATTTATTGCTCCTGGTTTGATTATGATGACGGCAATTACTGCCTCTTATGTGAATACCGCTTCGTCTTTCTTTCTCAGCAAATTTACCCGTGATTTTGAAGAGTTACTGATTTCTCCCCTTTCCACCCATAACATTATTTGGGGCTATGTGTTAGGCAGTATTTTACGGGCTGGCTTAGCGGCTCTCTTAGTAATGTTGGTTGCAATGGTTTTTGTGAGCTTTGATATTCACTCTGTTGCGATCATTGCTTTAACGCTATTTTTAACCATTGTCGCCTTTGCGTTAGGTGGACTAATTAATGCCGTTTTTGCAAAATCATTTGATGATGTAGGATTAATACCGACTTTTGTACTTACACCGCTCACTTATTTAGGTGGGGTGTTTTATTCTATTTCGTTACTCCCTGAATTTTGGCAAACGGTGTCAAAATTTAACCCTATCGTATATATGATTAACGGATTGAGATATGGTTTTCTTGGCATTAGCGATGTACCGCTCGTTTACACCTTTGGTGTGTTGATTTCGTTATGTATCGGGCTATATATTGTCACTTATTCGTTAATTCAACGTGGGATTGGGTTGCGTTCGTAGCTTGTAGGAGCGGGCCCTGTGCCCGCCCGTAAATTAATATTGTTTTCGGACAGGCATAGGACCTGTCCCTACGAGTCCAAATTGAATTGCTTTTTTGCTACCTCTGAGAATAACATTATGAAAGCGTTAAAAGAATTATCGATTGTAAGTCTATTCACTTTTGGTATTAATGTGGCTTATGCAGAAGATCTTACCATCTTCGCCGCTGCCTCAATGAATAATATTCTGCAAGAAATTGGGCAAGATTTTGAACAAAAATACCCTGAAGATAAAATTACATTTTCATTTGCGTCTTCCTCTGCGTTAGCAAAACAAATTGAGCAAGATGCTCCAGCAGATCTGTTTATTTCTGCCGACCAACAATGGCTAGACTACCTTGCAGAAAAACAGCCTGATAAAATCAAGCAACGAACTAATCTAGTTAAAAATGAGTTGGTTTTAATTGCTCCGAACGAGAGCCAACTCCAAGCAGAGAACATACAAGCGGTCGATTTTGCCAAAGAATTAGCAAATAGTTATTTATCTGTTGGCGATCCTGCTCACGTTCCCGCTGGAAGATACGCCCAAAAAGCCTTAACCTACTATAACCTGTGGGAAATAGTTGAGCCTAAATTAGCCCGAGCTAAAAATGTGCGAGATGCTCTTTCTTTTGTTGAGCGGGGAGAATCGCCACTAGGCATTGTGTATGCAACAGATGCAAAAGTATCTGATAAAGTCAAAGTGATTGCGAAATTCCCTGCTGAAAGTTACGATGAAATTGTTTACCCTGCTTCCGTGGTAAGTGAAAAACCATCTGCTGCCAAATTTTTAGATTTTCTACACACACCAGAAGCAAAAGCTAGATTTGAGGCTGCTGGGTTTTATCCTATAAATTAAATTTACTCTCTCCCCTTGTGGGAGAGGGCAAATTTATAACCAAATAGTTAGATTATGTTTGATTTTACCCCACAAGAACTAAATGCGATTGTTCTCAGCCTAAAAGTTGCCTCCATTGCAGTGGTGCTTGCTTTGCCGCTTGCCGTGTGGGTAGCTTGGTTGCTTTCTCGCAAACAATTTTGGGGTAAAAATTTGCTTAATGGTATTGTCCATCTTCCCTTAGTTTTACCCCCTGTGGTGATTGGTTATTTATTACTTATCTCAATGGCAAAACGAGGTGTCATCGGACAATATTTGTGGGAGTGGTTTAATTTTAGTTTTAGTTTTTCGTGGAAAGGGGCTGTACTTGCTTCGATGGTAATGGCATTTCCGCTAATGGTACGTTCTATTCGCTTGGCGTTTGATTCCGTTGATCCTAAACTTGAACAAGCCGCCCGCACATTAGGGGCAAGCCCATTAAAAGTCTTTTTTACCCTAAATTTACCCCTCGCATTTTCAGGCATTATTGCAGGCAGCGTTCTCGGTTTTGCCCGTTCATTAGGCGAGTTTGGAGCAACTATTACATTTGTTTCCAATATACCAAACCAAACCCAAACTATTCCAGCCGCTCTTTTTACTTTTATTGAAACCCCAAATGGCGAAATGGCTGCCGCCCGATTATGCTTGGTAGCTATTGTAATTTCATTAATCGCCCTATTCTGTTCAGAATGGTTGGCTGAAAGGCAGAAACGCTATGCTAAAACTTAACCTTATTCAGCAACTCGGCAATCTTGATTTGAATGTCAATTTAGCAATTCCAGCTCAAGGCATTACCGCTATTTTCGGGCGTTCGGGGGCAGGTAAATCTAGCCTGATTAATTTAATTGCAGGGCTTTCTACCGCTCAATCTGGGCGGATTGAATTAAACGGACGAGTGCTGTTTGATAGCGAAAAAGGCATTAATCTACCGCCTGAAAAACGCAATATTGGCTATGTATTCCAAGAACATCGGCTTTTTCCGCATTATTCAGTAGAAAAAAATCTGAAATATGGCTACAAGCGGTCAGATTCTTCCGATTTTTTGCAAATTGTGGAACTTTTAGGCATTGTTCATTTATTGGATCGCTACCCTGCTAGTCTTTCTGGTGGAGAGAAACAACGAGTTGCGATTGGACGTGCTTTATTAAGTTCCCCCGATATTTTATTGATGGACGAGCCTTTATCTGCCCTTGATTTACCACGCAAACAAGAGCTACTCGATTATTTAGATAAATTAGCCTCTCAGCTCAATATTCCAATTCTCTATGTTAGCCATAGCTTAGAAGAAATTGTTCGCCTTGCCGATCAACTCGTTTTGCTCAATAACGGCAAAGTGATGGCATTTGATAGAGTTGCAAATGTGTGGCACAGCCCTGCTTTTGCCGATTGGCAGCCGAATAATCAACGCATTAGTTTGCTTGAGTTACCGATAAAAGAGCAGCAATCAAGCTACAATATGCTTGGATTAGGACTAAATGAGCAACGTTTGTGGATTAACCAGCTTCCTCGTCATCAAATGGGTGAAAATTTGCGTGTTACTATTGCGAGTAAAGATGTCTCCATCAGCTTGCAAAAGCCAATCCAAAGTTCAATCCGTAATGTATTGAAAGGTTATATTCAGAAGATTGAAACCCATTTAGACAGGGTTGATCTCGCTGTTCTTATTGAAGATCAAACCATTTGGAGTACGATCAGCCTGTGGTCTTTTGAGGAGCTTTCGCCCAAAGAAGGACAAGCTGTTTATATTCAAGTCAAAAGCGTTTCTTTATAGCCTTGCAAATTTCTTGTAAAATATGACCGCTTGTTAATTCAAAAAAGAGATATTATGCCAACCGTTAGTCAATCCGCCCTTGTGCCTTATAGTGCTGAACAGATGTATCAGCTTGTAAATAATTATGAGAAATATCCTGAGTTTTTATCAGGCTGTGTGAGTGCAAAAACCTTAAGTATAGGGGAAAATGAATTAACCGCAGAGCTTCATATTCAAAAGTTGGGAATTAGCCAAACCTTTAGTACCCATAATAAAATGACTCCGCCCTATAAAATCGAAATGAATTTAGTGCAAGGCCCTTTCCGTCATTTACACGGCTTTTGGACATTCACGCCATTTGATGAGCAAAGCTGTAAAATCTCACTGGAGCTGAATTTTGAATTTTCAAGCCCGATTGTGGCATTAGTTTTCGGTAAAGTATTTAATGAACTGACGTTAAAAATGGTCAATGCTTTCAAACAACGAGCAAAAGAGGTGTATGATGTCTGAACAACTTCAAACAGAACAGGAAATGCAATTAATTAATGTAGAAGTGCTTTACGCCTATCCAGATAAATATTTCCTCAAAAAACTGCAAGTGCCGCACAACACCACGATTCAAAATATTATTTTGCTCTCTGGCGTATTAGAAAAATATACCGAAATCGACTTGCGAGAAAATAAAGTCGGTATTTTTAGCCGCCCTGCTAAGCTCAATGAAACGGTGGAAGATGGCGGCAGAATTGAGATCTACCGTCCATTAATTGCTGACCCGAAAGAAATTAGACGCAAAAGAGCCGCTGAACAGGCGGAGAAGAAATAATTTTTCTCCATTTACCTAATGTAGGGGCGAATAATTATTCGCCCTCCTATCAACAATCATTTCCATTTAGGGCGAAAGATGTTTCGCCCCTACAATTTAAATTCCCTATTCCCTTCTAACGGATTTATCCATTATGAAAATCTTTCATAAATTTTATGTAAATTTTGCGTTTGATTACTTTTTTGTAAATCCATATAGTTCAAGGTATAAAAATAGATTATGCTTGGAGAACAACTTATGGATATTCGCAATCAAATTGCTCAAAACAAAATGACACCATTTCAATGGTTTGTTGTTGGTCTTACTGTTTTACTGAACTTGCTTGATGGCTTTGATTTAATGGCTCTTGCGTTTACAGCTAAAAGCATTCGAGAAGAGTTAAATTTAGATGGGGCAACTATCGGCACATTAATGAGTGCTGGTTTATTTGGTATGGCAATCGGCTCATTATTACTTTCCCCTCTTGCAGATAAATTTGGTCGCCGTCCGTTACTTTTAATCGGCACAGGCTTAGCCACATTAGGTATGTTATTAACCTATTTTGCTTCATCTGCTTTTGAGATTGGTTTATACCGTGTCATCACAGGATTAGGCATTGCCTCCATTCTAACGGGTACAAACGTATTAGTCAGCGAGTATGCCAGCCAAAAATGGCGTGGTTTAGCTATCGCCATTTATGCTTCGGGCTTTGGTATTGGGGCAATGTTAGGTGGTATGTCAGCCGTATTATTACAAGATGTCTATGGCTGGCGAGCAGTATTTTTAGTGGGTGCAGTTTTAACAGGTTCAGTATTTACACTGCTTCTTTTTGTATTGCCTGAATCGGTGGAATTCTTAATTTCAAAAAGACCTGCAAACGCCAAAGAACGCTTGAATAAAATTGCAGTTAAACTTGGCTTAGGCACAGGTTGGGAATTGCCTGAAGTAGAAACAAAAGGCAAAAATAAAGTCGCCATTACTCGCTTATTCGAGCCTGAATATCGCCGTAATACCTTATTAATTTGGGTAGCTTTCATTGCTATTTCAGCTTCATTCTACTTTATCAGCTCGTGGACGCCAGCTCTTTTAGAAGAAGCAGGAATGCCAAAAACCCAAAGCCAAACGGTAGGTATGGCAATTTCAGTGGGTGGAACAATCGGCTCATTAATTTTCGGCTTCTTAGTTAGCCGTTGGGCAGCGAAAAATATTTTACAGCTATTCAGCATTCTTTCTGCCACTGTCGTTGTTGCCTTCGTATTCTCTGGCACTTTAGGCTTAGCTATTGCCTTAGCAATTCTGGTTGGTGGATTAATCAATGGTTGCATTACAGGCTTATACACTATCAACCCAACACTTTATGCTCCAGACTTCCGTAGTACAGGTGTTGGCACAGCCATCGGCGTAGGGCGTTTAGGCTCAATTATTTCGCCAACACTTGCCGGTGTTTTATTAGATGCAGGCTGGAAAAAGAATGAACTCTATTTAGGTGCAGCCGTAGTGTTATTAATTGCAGCTTGTACTGTGCATTTTCTTAAGCAGAAGAAATAAATTCTAACTATGCAAAAAAATAAAGCCTCAATTCAATATTGAGGCTTTATTACTTTTCACAGTATTATTATTTTAAGAGCGAAACATCACGCACCGCACCTTTATCCGCTGAAGTTGCAAAATGTCCGAATACTTTTAGTGCAAATGACACTTCACGTTTGCGATTAACAGGTTGCCACGCTTTATCGCCACGAGCTTCCATCTCTTTATGGCGTTCAGCCAATTCTTCGTCTGAAATCATTAAATTGATTGAGCGGTTTGGAATATCAATTGAAACTGTATCGCCATCGTTAATTAAGGCAATTGCACCGCCTGAAGCGGCTTCCGGTGAAGCGTGTCCGATAGATAAACCTGATGTACCGCCAGAGAAACGTCCGTCTGTTAATAACGCACATTTTTTGCCTAAGCCCATTGATTTTAAGTAGCTGGTTGGATAAAGCATTTCTTGCATACCCGGCCCACCTTTCGGCCCTTCGTAACGAATAATCACGATATGCCCTTCTTTTACTTTTCCACCTAAAATGCCTGCAACTGCATCTTCTTGGCTTTCAAACACAATGGCAGTACCTGTAAACTTCCAAATAGATTCATCAACACCCGCAGTTTTTACAATGCAGCCATCTTCCGCAATGTTACCGAATAATACCGCTAAACCGCCTTCTTTAGTTACCGCATTTTCTACGTTGCGGATACAGCCGTTTTCACGGTTATCATCAACGGTATCCCAACGGCAATCTTGTGAGAAGGCTTTGGTAGTACGAATACCTGCAGGGCCAGCACGGAAGAATTTGTGTAACTCTTCGTCTTTGTTACGGATAATGTCATATTGGTTAAGTTGCTCTTCAATCGTCAATCCTAACACAGTTTTAACGTGGCGATGAATTAAACCGGCACGGTCTAACTCGCCCAATAACCCCATAATACCACCTGCACGGTGCACATCTTCCATATGGTATTTGTTGGTGTTCGGGGCAATTTTACTTAAGCACGGCACAACACGAGAAAGACGGTCAATGTCTGCCATTTTGAAATCCACACCGGCTTCTTGTGCTGCTGCTAATAAGTGAAGCACCGTATTACTTGAACCGCCCATTGCAATATCTAAGCTCATTGCGTTTTCAAAGGCATCAAAACTTGCAATAGAACGAGGTAACACGCTTTCATCATCTTCTTGGTAATATTTACGGCAAAGTTCGACAATTTCACGCCCTGCTTTTAAGAATAATTCTTTACGATCTGCGTGTGTTGCAAGCATTGAACCATTACCCGGCAAACTTAACCCTAAGGCTTCGGTTAAGCAGTTCATTGAGTTTGCAGTAAACATACCCGAACAAGAACCGCACGTCGGACAAGCGTGTTTTTCAATGGCATCAATACGCTCATCAGAGATATTTGGGTCTGCACTTTCGATCATTGCATCAACTAAATCTAAACGAATTAACTGGTCAGAAAGTTTGGTTTTCCCTGCTTCCATTGGACCACCTGAAACGAAAATAGTCGGAATATTTAAACGCATTGCCGCCATTAACATTCCCGGAGTGATTTTATCGCAGTTAGAAATACAAACCATTGCATCAGCACAGTGAGCGTTTACCATATATTCCACGCTATCGGCAATTAAATCACGGCTTGGTAATGAATAAAGCATACCGCCGTGCCCCATTGCGATACCATCGTCCACCGCAATGGTGTTAAATTCTTTTGCCACACCGCCTGCTTTTTCAATTTCAGCAGCAACTAATTGCCCCATATCTTTTAAGTGAACGTGCCCGGGAACAAATTGGGTGAATGAGTTTACCACCGCAATAATCGGTTTACCGAAGTCATTTTCTTTCATTCCAGTAGCACGCCATAAAGCTCTTGCACCCGCCATATTACGACCTTGTGTAGAGGTCGCAGAACGTAAAATAGGCATAATCTTCTCCAAATATTATGTTGTGTTTGTTAAATGGATTAATTCTACTTGAATTTTTTGGGAAGCGGTAATTTTTTTACAAGCGGTTGTTTTTCTGTAAAATTTTGCAAAAATTTAACCGCTTGTGCTTGTAAAATAAAAAAGAGTGTTAATGGTTAGATTAACACTCTTTTTTCTAGCTAAGTATCAAAGGGAATTAGAATTTCACACCGAAACCAGCAAATAATACCACTGGGTCAAGTTTCACTTTTACTTCGTGATCTAACCCTAACGCTTTAAATTTAGCCGTTGTTTTAATGCGTGTGTACCACGCTGCTGCGTTGAAGTAGATGTTATCAGTTAATTTTACATCTACCCCTAAGTTAGCCACAGGTGCAAAAGAGTGTTTTTTTACCTCTAAATTAGTAACTGCTGGGTGAACTGATTTAGCGTGGTAGAAACGAGTATAGTTAATACCTGCACCAACGTAAGGTTTTACTTTTGCAGTAGGCTCAAAGAAATAGTATTGAGCATAAAGACTTGGCGGTAACTGTTTTAAACTTACTACTCTGCCTAAGTCTAAGTTTAACGCAGGCACTTTACCGTTAATTTTGTGAGAGAACGGCGTTGCACCTAATAATTCGATACCCACATTATCCGCCAACATATAAGTTGCGGTTAAACCAAGCTGAGTGTTGTTTTTCACTTTTAAATCAACCTTAACTGGTGTAACTGTATTCGATTCTGAATTTGCTTGCACATTCACCGCACCAAAGCGGAACATTGTATCACCTGCTTGGTGTGCCATTGCTGAGCCAGCTAATAAAATCCCACCTAAAAGAATTGCTAATGCTGTTTTTTTCATTTTTATATCCTCTTAAAAATTAAATTATACCCATAAGTAGGTAAATGCAAATGAAGTGTAAATGAAGTGAAAGAGAAGTAAATTGATATTTATCAAACTTTTAACATTAAACCACCTATAGAGAGTTATTTTATTTATTTTTGTGATCTTTTTTACATTTTCACTTGAAAAGTGCTTGACAAACACCATTTATAGTTTCGTTAAAGATGAAGCTAAACAATATTAGCTTATTTCGATGAACTCTTAAGTATGGGAGAGAAAAGATGAATTTTGAAAAGATGACCACAAAACTGCAAGAAGCATTGGCGGAGTCCCAATCACTTGCGGTTGGCAAAGATAACCCTTATATCGAACCAGCTCATTTACTGTATGCGTTAGTGAAACAAGATGGTGGCTCTGTTGCTCCACTCTTTACGGCATTAAATATCAATGTACAAACTTTGATTAGCGAATTGCAAGCCATTTTAGACCGCTTGCCACAAGTTCAAGGTGGAAACACGCAGGTTTCACAGCAATTAGTGAGATTGTTAAATCAATCTGACAAACTCGCACAGCAATTTGGCGATAGTTTTATTTCCTCTGAATTGTTTGTGTTGGCAAGCATTGAGAATAATGGCGATTTAGGAAAATTATGGAAAAAATTTGGCTTAAGCAAAGAAAAACTGACACAAGCAATTAGCCAAATTCGTGGAGGAGAAAACGTGAATAATCAAAATGCGGAAGAAACCCGTCAAGCATTGAAAAAATATACGATTGATTTAACCGAACATGCAAAAGCGGGCAAATTAGACCCTGTTATCGGGCGTGATGAAGAAATCCGCCGTGCCGTGCAAGTGCTACAACGCCGTACCAAAAACAACCCTGTGCTAATTGGCGAACCGGGTGTGGGTAAAACCGCGATTGTGGAAGGTTTAGCCCAACGCATTGTAAACGGTGAAGTGCCTGAAGGCTTGAAAAACAAGCGTGTACTTTCTCTTGATATGGGAGCGTTAATTGCAGGGGCGAAATATCGTGGCGAATTTGAAGAGCGTTTAAAAGCGGTTTTAAACGAGCTTGCGAAAGAAGAAGGGCAAGTTATCCTCTTTATTGATGAAATTCACACAATGGTCGGGGCAGGCAAAACAGACGGCGCAATGGATGCAGGCAACTTGTTAAAACCAAGCCTTGCACGAGGCGAATTGCACTGTGTTGGGGCAACTACTCTTGATGAATATCGCCAATACATTGAAAAAGATGCGGCACTTGAACGCCGTTTCCAAAAAGTATTGGTTGATGAGCCAACGGTGGAAGATACCATTGCGATTTTGCGTGGTTTGAAAGAGCGTTATGAAATCCATCATCACGTTCAAATTACCGACCCAGCCATCGTGGCAGCAGCAACGCTTTCGCACCGTTATGTATCTGACCGCCAATTACCAGATAAAGCGATTGATTTGATTGATGAAGCGGCTTCAAGTCTGCGTATGGAGATTGACTCTAAACCTGAGCCATTGGATAAATTAGAGCGCCGTATTATCCAGCTTAAATTGGAACGCCAAGCGTTACAAAAAGAGGAAGATGAAGCGAGCCGTCAGCGTTTAGCCAAATTAGACGAAGAGATGGCAGCGAAAGAGCGTGAATATTCCGAGCTGGAAGAAATCTGGAAAGCAGAAAAATCTGCATTGCTTGGCACTCAGCATATTAAAGAAGAACTTGAAAACGCTCGCATTGCAATGGATCAAGCCCGCCGTGAAAACAACTTCGAGAAAATGTCTGAGTTGCAATATGGTGTGATTCCAAACTTAGAAAAGCAGTTACAAGCGGTCGAAAATGGCGAAAAAAATGCAGAAGCACAGCTACTTCGCACCAAAGTAACCGAAGAAGAAATTGCGGAAGTGCTTTCAAAAGCAACTGGCATTCCTGTTGCTAAGATGATGGAAGGCGAGAAAGAAAAACTTCTTCGTATGGAAGAGGTATTGCACGCTCGTGTTATCGGGCAAAATGAAGCGGTAGATGCGGTGGCAAATGCAATCCGCCGTAGCCGTGCAGGGCTTTCTGATCCGAATAAACCAATTGGCTCGTTCTTATTCTTAGGCCCAACAGGGGTAGGTAAAACAGAATTGAGCAAAACATTGGCTAACTTCTTGTTTGATGACCCTGATGCAATGGTGCGTATTGATATGTCTGAGTTTATGGAAAAACATAGCGTTTCTCGCTTAGTGGGTGCACCTCCAGGCTATGTGGGCTATGAAGAAGGGGGCTATTTAACTGAAGCGGTTCGCCGCCGTCCATATTCTGTAGTGCTACTCGATGAAGTGGAGAAAGCTCACCCTGATGTATTTAACATTTTACTGCAAGTGTTAGATGACGGTCGTTTAACCGACGGGCAAGGCAGAACCGTAGATTTCCGTAATACCGTTGTGATTATGACCTCAAACTTAGGCTCGCACCTCATTCAAGAGAATGCACATAAGGGCTATGATGTGGTGAAAGAGATGGTAATGGAAGTTGTTGGACACCACTTCCGTCCTGAGTTTATCAACCGTATTGATGAAACGGTAATATTCCACTCGTTAGGACAAGACCATATCCGCTCGATTGCGAACATTCAGCTACAACGCTTAATTACTCGCTTGGCAGAACGTGGTTATAGCCTAACCGTAACCGATGCGGCTTTAGATCATATCGGCAATGCAGGCTTTGACCCATTATTCGGTGCAAGACCACTTAAACGTGCAATTCAGCAAGAGCTTGAGAATCCACTCGCTCAACAGATTTTAAGCGGTAAATTAGTACCAAATAAACCTGTAACGGTGGATTATCAAGACGGACGAATTGTGGCAACACAATAATATTTTTACCCTCTCTACCAATAGTGCGAGCGTCTTCGTTCGTACCTTACAAGCGGTTAATTTTGCAAGAAAATTTGCAAACATATTAAATAGCACTAGCGTGGACGCTAGCGCTATCAAGAAGGCTGAGATTTGCAAAAAATTGTCAAAATATAACCGCTTGTATAGTAAAAATTTTCATACTGCCCTTCATTAATTTTCATAAGCTAATGAAGGGCTTTTTATTACTATTTTTGTTATGATTAACAACGTTTATAACCAACAATTACAAGGAGTGATTTATGAGCAAATTATTTCCAGATGCAACCATTCGTACTCAAGCCCCTTATCGCAATGATATTGTGGGAAGTTTTTTACGTACTGATGCGTTAAAACAAGCGAGAGAAGATTTCAATCAGCAAAAAATCAGCCAAGAGGAACTCAGAGAAGTAACTCGTCAAGAAGTGAAAAAGCTCGTTGAATTGCAAAAACAGCACGGTGTGAAAGCAGTTTCTGATGGTGAATTTAGCCGTACTTGGTGGCATTTAGATTTCTTAGCTGAACTTGACGGTATGGACTGGCAAGAAACAGAGGTCTTTAATGTAAATTTCACTGGGCATAAACCGAAAGGTCAAACCGTGAAAATCGTAGGTGATATTGATTTCTCTGACAATCACTCATTTATCGATGCTTACCAAATTTTAAAAGAAGCAGCAGGTGATTATCCAACTAAGTTCACTATTCCAGCACCAACAATGCTACACCTTGTTTGCTGTATTCGCGATGAAAATTACCAACCTCTTCCGCAATATCAAGATGAACAAAAACTCTACGATGATATTGCGAATGCGTATATCAAAGCAATGCACAAATTCTATGAAATGGGTTTACGCAACTTACAGCTAGATGATACAAGCTGGGGGCAACTCTGTGCAGAAAACAAACGTAAAGAGTTTGAAGAAAGAGGTATTAATTTAACTCAACTTGCTGAAAACTATGTCGCATTATTAAACCGTATTGTGGATGCAAAACCGGCGGATATGTCTATTACAATGCACATTTGTCGTGGCAACTTTCGTTCTTCTTGGTTCTCAGAAGGCGGTTATGGTCCTGTTGCTGAAACGCTATTCGGCAAATGCCGTATTGATGGTTTCTTCTTAGAATATGATACCGAACGTGCAGGCACATTCGAGCCGTTACGCCATATTAAAGATCAGCAGGTAGTTCTTGGTTTAATTACCTCGAAATTTGGCGATTTAGAAGATAAAAATGCAATCATTGAACGCATTAAAGAAGCGGCTCAAATTGTGCCGATTAACCAATTATGCTTATCGCCACAATGTGGTTTTGCTTCAACCGAAGAAGGTAACATCTTAACTGAAGCAGCACAGTGGGCAAAATTAAACTTAATTAAAGAAATTGCGGAAGAAGTTTGGGGTAAGTAATTCCCTTTTTATAAAAAAATAGCCAAGTAATCACTTGGCTATTTTCATTTACAACCAGAACCAGTAACCAATTCCGGCAATCACTAATATACAAAGCAAGTCGATTTTATAAGACTTGAGCATATCTTTTTGTCTAACCAAACCTGTTCTGTAAACAATGGCATTAGGTGGTGTTCCTACAGGCAACATAAAGGCACAAGATGCCCCAAGTCCGATTATCAGAGCAAAACCTAACGGATTAATATTCAATGCTTCTGCAATAGAAATAAATATCGGTACAAGTAGGGCTGCACTAGCAGTATTTGAAGTAAACTCCGTTAAGCAGATAATAAAGGCAGCAATAATTAAGCACACAATAAAATAAGGGGCTGTCCTAGATAACGACTAAAACTTCCATTTAGGTTAAGATAACCTTATGAGAAAAAGTCGTCTAAGTCAGTACAAACAACATAAACTCATAGAGCTGTTTGTAGCAGGCGTA